>JAJZZR010000383.1 GCA_021797465.1 Pseudomonadota bacterium
CACCGCCAAGTTGGTGAAGGATGGCCCGGATGTTGCGGCCGACGAGACTCACCGACGCGCACGGCCCGATCACCTGCACGCGGCACAGGCGCGACAGATCGCTCACCAGCGCCGCCAGCAGCGCGCTGTCGAGCGTGTTGGCCGCCGGATCGAGCGAGACGGTGACATTGGTCTCGGAGGTCGAGACCAGGTCGACCGACATGCCGTGGGCCTTGAACACCTGGAACACGTCGGCGAGGAATCCCACCTGATGCCACATGCCCGGGCTCTCGAGCGACACCAGCGTGATGCCCTTCTTGGTGCAGACCGCCTTGACCTGCGCGGTGGCGTCGCCTTCAGCCGAAAGCACCGTGCCGGGCATCTGCGGCGCCTGCGTGGCATACACGTGCAGCGGGATGCCGTACTGACGCACCGGCAGAATACAGCGCGGGTGAAGAACCTTGGCGCCGCTCGTGGCGATCTCCTGCGCCTCGTCGTAATGCAGAGCGCGCAGCAGCCGCGCCGTAGGGATCGAGCGCGGATTGGCGCTGAACATCCCGGGCACGTCCGTCCAGATCTCCAGTCGCTGCGCCTGCAGCTTGGCGGCGAAATAAGCGCCCGAGGTATCCGAGCCGCCGCGACCGAGCAACACGGTATTACCCTCGGAATCGCTCGCGATGAATCCCTGGGTCACGACGACCGGCGCCAGGTCGTCCAGGCGCTCACGCAGCGGTGGGTCGGGTTCGAAGCGGCACACAGCCGAGAGCACACTCGCCTTGGCCGAGGCGCCGGCCCGGTCATCGGCGACCAGCATGGTGCGCGCGTCGGCCCATTCGGCCGCAAGTCCCTGCGCACAGAGGTAACGGGCCCCGAGGTCGGTGGCCATCAGTTCCCCGGCCGACATCACGCGCGCGCGCGTCCGGTCGCTCACCTCTCCGATCAGGACCACGCCGGCGGCGATCTGACGCAGCTCGGCGAGGCGCGCCTCGCAGGCCTCCCCGAGCGGAATGCCCAGATCGGCCGCAAGTCTTCTGTGGCGCTCCTCGATCTCGCGCAGCTCGTTCTCGTACGTCTGGGTACGCGCCGCATCGAGCAGCCGCTCGAGCCGATCGGTCACGCCGCTCAGGGCTGAATGCACGATCAGGACGCGAGCGCCGGCGGCGCGCCGGGCCGCGGCGACTCGGGCGATATTCTGCCAATTCGAGAGCGAGGAGACGCTGGTCCCCCCGAACTTCAGGACAATCCACTGGGAGGCGCTGCGGATCAATGGGGCTCCTGAGCACGCGGTGGGGCGGGCCGCATCAAGACTTCAAGCCGAGCAGGCCCCGGGGCGCCGTCGCGTGCAAGCCGCCCTGCTCGGGTCGATCGAATCCGCGTCACGGGCGCGCAGCCGCTAGAGTTCCTCGTCGAAATCGCGAAGATCCTTCTCCAACCTCTTGTCCGCCAGGACTTCCTCGAGGCGGCTCCAGGCGGCCTTGCTGCGCTTGCCGGCGGTCGGCCGGCGCTTGTCCACCCGATCGAGCATCCGATCGTAATCGGCGCCCTCCTCGGCGTTTCCGCTCAGGATTTCCTCGTCGAGATCGAAGCTCTCGTTGTCTCGTTCCGACATCTTGCGGCGAAAATCCCAGTTAAATCAATTAGGTAGTGCAATTTCGCGGGAAACAAGACAGCGAACTATAATGAAAACTCGGCGCGGAGCAAGAGTTCTCGCGCGCTATTCGCTGCGATCGCGGACCGTGACGGGGGCGCCCCGTCCCAGGCCGAGGCCTTCCGCCGCGCTTTGCTCAGCTCGCGCGATCTCGAGCACCCCAAACGAATTGATCAGCGCCAGGTACTCCCCCGGCTGCCGATCTGCGTAGGTACGCACCAGGGGGAAGGCATGGTGCCCGGTGCGCACCAGCGGCAGCCGGAATCGCTCGAGGAGCTTACCGTCGATGTTGGTGATCAGATTGCCGAAGTGATCAATGGTGATCACGACCCCGTTGACGCTCGCGGCATCGACCGTAGGCTCGTCCACCCATGCCGGCACGAGGGACTGCGCCGCGGCCCTCTCGCCCAGCTCAGCGGGATGGGAACGTCCCGCGGCCAATTCCGCGGCGACGGGCGCAAGGATGTCCCGGCCGTGAAACGTCGCGCTGGCGCGCGAAATCCCGAGCCGCGCCAGCCCATCGGGCCGTAGCCGCACCACCTCGGCGTCCCGATGCCGGGCCGCCAGCGGTGCCAGAAGGCCGTTGTCCGGGGCGAGGAACAGGTGCCCGGCCGCACACACCACGACGATGTCGCGCGAAGTGCCGACCCCGGGGTCGACCACCGCGACGTGAACCGTACCGGACGGAAAGTACGCAAACGCGCGCATCAGCCAGAAGCCGGCCTCCGCGGGCCAATGCACCAGAATCTCGTGCGTCAGGTCGATGACGCGCGCCGCCGGAAAACGTCCGAGAATGCGCCCCTTCATCACACCGACGAACGGGCCCTGGTGGCCGAAGTCCGTGGTCAGCGTGATGACCCCGCTCGGCGCCGGCAAGGCCGGTGCGTTCATCAGGCTCGCCTCGGTCCGTGCCGTTCGCCATCGGCGCACTTGCGGCAACGGTCGGTATAGGGAACCGCCGCGAGCCGCCCCGCCTCGATCGGCTCGCCGCACACGACACAGGTGGTATAACAGTCCGCATCGAGCCGGCGCAGCGCCGCCTGGATTTGACGCAGTTCCTCACGGGCCGATTCGTTGATCGCCCCGAGCACCTCGTCGCTCTCCCGCTGGGTGACCTGCTCGGCGAAATCCGCGCTCAACGGATCGGATTCGTGGCGCAAGTCGGCGCTGGCGCTGCTCGCGCGGCTCTGCAGCTCTTCGCGCCGCCTCAGCAGGCGCGCTCGTACGGCTTGTGTGTCCACAGGATTCTCCGGCCGGCACACACGGTGCTCGGTTTTCGCGCATCCCGATGATGCGCCCCGCGCGCCGGCATGTGGAAAATACCTAGCGCGCGGGACGGCTTGACGGCAACATACTTACTCACCGGAGCAACCGTGTCCATCCCCGCCCTGCTAGCGACGAACACCCATGGCCCTCTCCAGCCGCCGGTGAAAGCCCGATGGAAACAGTCCGCGAATTGAAACCCACGGTCTTCGTGGTCGACGATGACGAGGCGGTGCGCGCCTCGCTGCGCCTGCTGCTGAAGTCGGTCGGGCTGCCGGCCACGGTCTATTGCAGCGCCCAGGAATTCCTGACCCAGTACGATGTGCGCCAGCCGGGCTGCGTGGTGCTGGACGTGCGCATGCCGGGCATGAGCGGACTGGAGCTGCAGCAGCTGCTCAATCTGCGCGGCGCGACCGTACCGGTGATCTTCATCACCGGCCACGGCGACATTCCGATGGCGGTCGAGGCGATGCAGCACGGCGCGTTCGACTTCCTGCAGAAGCCCTTCCGTGATCAGGATCTGCTCGATCGCGTGCAGCGGGCTCTGGAGAAGGACCAGCAAACGCGCCAGGAGCTGAAGGAACAGGATCGCATCCGCGAGCGCCTCGAGTCCCTCACCCCGCGCGAGCGCGAGGTTCTCAACCTCATCACCCGCGGCAAGCCGAACAAAGTGGTGGCGGCCGACCTCGGTGTCAGCCAGCGCACGGTGGAGATCCACCGGGCGCGTGTCATGGAGAAGATGGGGGCCTCGTCCTTCGCACAGCTCGTACGCATGATCCTCGATACCGAGGCTTGAGCTGAGCGGCCATGGGCCGAGCCACCCAGGGAGGCCTGCCGCGCGACGGCGAGACGGGTGACATGAACGCGGCCCGCCCGAATGGCCCTGACGGCGCGCCTGGATCCTGCCGCCTGGATCAAGCCTTCTATCGCCAAAGAACGCTCACCGTCGCACGTGCGCTCATCGGACTGCACCTGGTGCATCGCGCCGGCTCCGAACGGCGCTTCGGGCGAATCGTCGAGACGGAAGCGTACCTCGGACCGGCCGACCGGGCCGCTCACTCCGCACGCGGGCGCACGGCGCGCACCGCGGTGATGTTCGGTCCCCCGGGACACGCCTATGTGTACCTCATCTATGGTATGTGGCACTGCCTGAACGTCGTCACCGGAGATGAGGGTGTGCCCCATGCCGTGCTGCTGCGCGCCCTCGAGCCGCTGGCCGGCCTCCAGGGACGCGCTTCGGGCCCGGGGCTGCTGTGCCGAGCGATGGGCATCGACCGGCGGCACAACGGGCTCGACCTCTGCGGAGACACGTTGTGGATCGAGCGCCCGGCAACCCCTCGCGCCGTACGCATCGGCCGCAGTACACGCATCGGCATCGATTACGCCGGCGAGTGGGCCGCCCGCCCCTGGCGTTTCTTCGACCGCGACTCGGTGTTCGTCTCCGGGCGGCCGCCGCGAGCGCTCATTCGCTAGTACAGGCTGCGGGGCAGGCGCCCCCCGATCCGGACGAAATCTAATGCGCCGCGCCGAGCCGGGCCGCGGCGCGCGGAATTTCGAGGCGCTTCCGCATCGAATATACTGGATCGACGAGAACGTCCCATGCCCACCACCGCCGACCTCAACACCCCAGTCACCCCCCGCGAGACCCACCTGGCCGATTACCGACCCCCGGCCTTCCTCGTCGACGCGGTGGCGCTCGATTTCGACCTGGATCCGCGCGCCACTGTCGTGCGTTCCCGTCTGACGCTGCGCCGCAACCCGACCGCCGCGCCCGGTCAGCCTCTGCGGCTCGACGGCGCCGGCCAGCCGGTGCGCACCATCATGCTCGACGACACCGCGCTTGCTGCCCGGCGCTGGCGGCTGGACGGCGCATCGCTCCTCGTCGAAGGCATCCCGGACGCTTGCACGCTCGAGATCGAGACGGTCATCGACCCCTCGGCCAATACCGAGCTCTCGGGTCTCTATGTCTGCAACGACGCCTTCTTCACCCAGTGCGAGGCGGAAGGCTTCCGCCGCATCACCTATTTCCCCGACCGGCCGGACGTGATGGCGCGCTACACGGTCACCCTGATCGCGGATCCGGCCGCCTGTCCGGTGATGCTCTCCAACGGAAATCCCGGTCCGCTGGAGACGCTTGCGGACGGCCGCCAGCGCATCACCTGGAGCGACCCTCACCCCAAGCCCTGCTACCTGTTCGCACTGGTCGCCGGCCGGCTGGTCGCGGTTCGCGACCGATTCACCACCCGATCGGGGCGCGAGGTGGTGCTGGCGATCTGGGTGCGTCCCGGCGACGAGAACCGCTGCGCGCACGCGATGCGCTCGCTGAAAACGGCGATGGCGTGGGATGAGGAGCGCTTCGGCCTGGAATACGACCTCGACGTGTTCAACATCGCCGCTGTATCCGATTTCAACATGGGAGCGATGGAGAACAAGGGGCTCAACGTCTTCAACACCCGATGCGTGCTGGCGGATCCGGAATCCGCTACCGACGCCGACTACCAGCAAATCGAGTCGGTGATCGGTCACGAGTATTTCCACAACTGGACCGGCAACCGTGTCACCTGCCGCGACTGGTTCCAGCTGTCGCTGAAGGAAGGGCTCACGGTCTATCGCGAACAGGAATTCAGCATGGACCAGGGCTCGCCCGCGGTGAAACGCATCGCCGACGTGCGGGTGCTGCGCACGACACAGTTCCGCGAGGATGCCGGTCCGCTCGCCCATCCCGTCCAGCCCGACCGTTACCAGGCGATCGACAACTTCTACACCGCGACGATCTACAACAAAGGCGCCGAAGTCATCCGCATGATGGCCACCATCATCGGACGCGAGGCGTTCCGCCGCGGCATGGATCTGTATTTCGCCCGCCACGACAACCAGGCCGTCACGATCGACGAATTCGTCGCCGCAATGGCAGATGCCTCCGGTGTGGATCTGACCGCCTTCAAGCTGTGGTACCGCCAGGCGGGCACTCCGGAGCTGACGATTTCCGATCACTACGATCCGGCCGCCCGCCGCTATGTCCTGACCGTGACGCAGCGCACGCCGCCGACCCCGGGCCAGCCGGACAAGCAGCCGCTGGTGGTGCCGTTGGCGATGGGTCTGTTGGACGCTGATGGCGCGCAACTGCCCCTGCGGCTTGCCGGCGAGCCGGCGGCGCGACCCGGCACGCGCGTATTGCTCGCCCAGGCGGCGCAGTCGCGCTTCGTGTTCGAAGACGTGCCCAGCCCGCCGGTACCGTCGCTGCTGCGCGGCTTTTCCGCGCCGGTGCGGCTCGCCGGACTGAGCGGACAGCAGCTGAGCTTCCTGGCCACCCACGACAGCGACCCGTTCGTGCGCTGGGACGCCGGCCAGCGCTACGCGACCAACGCCTTGCTGGCGATGGCGCAATCCTCGCGCCCCGGCGAGGCGCCGGCGCTTGACCGCGGCGTCATCACCGCCGCCGCCGCGACGCTCGCCGGCGCCGAGGCCGATCCGGCGTTCGCGGCCGCAGCACTGACGCTACCCAGCGAAGCCTACCTCGCCGATCAACAGGAAATCGTCGATCCCGATGCGCTCCACGCCGTGCGCGAGGCGGCGCGGCGCGCCCTCGGCCAGGCGCTGCACGACCAGTTGCGCACAGCCTATGACGCGCTCGCCGACTCAGGGCCGTACCGCGCCAACGGCGCGGCGATCGGACGCCGTGCGCTGCGCAATGCGTGCCTCGCTTATCTGGTCGCGGCCGGCCAGCCCGACAGTTTGCGGCTGGCGAAGGCGCAATTCGACCGCGGCGCCAATATGACCGACGTCCTGGCCGCACTGGCGGCGCTGACCAACGTCGACTGTCCGCAACGGGCCGAGGCGCTGGCGGCGTTTCATGCCCGGTGGCGCGGCGACGCGCTGGTGCTGGACAAGTGGTTCGCGATCCAAGCGACCTCGACGCTGCCGCAGACACCACAAGCGGTCCGGGATCTGGCCGCCCATCCGGACTTTGATCTGCGTAACCCCAACCGCGTGCGCGCGCTGACGGGGAGCTTCTCCGTCGGCAACCCGGTACGGTTTCACGCCGTCTCGGGCGAGGGATACGATTTCCTGGCGGACATCATTCTCGCGCTCGATCCGCTCAACCCGCAGGTGGCGGCGCGGCTCGTCGCGCCGCTCGGCCAGTGGCGACGGATGGACACGGCGCGGCAAGCGAAGATGCGAGCGGCCTTGCAGCGCATCTTCGCCGCGCCGCGCCTGAGCAGGAACACGGGCGAGATGGCGGGACTGAGCCTGGCGGTGTGAGCGCCTGGACCGGCCGCCTTAATCGGCATCAGCGGCCGGCGAGAGTGACAACAGCTCGCTGCCCTCGGGCACGCGTTCCCCGGGCGCGAAGTGAATGCTGGTCACCCGTCCATCGAACGGAGCGGTGATGCCATGCTCCATCTTCATCGCTTCGATGACCATCAGCGTCTCGCCCGCGCGCACCGACTGGCCGACCTCGACGTTGACGGCGGCCACCACTCCGGGAAGCGGTGTCGTCAGTCCGCCGGTGCCGACCGCCGCGTCGAACACGCGCGTGCGCGGATCCTCGACCTGGAACTCGTGATGCGCCGCCTCGAGCCACAGATGCAGCCGCGAACCCTCGCGCAGGCAGCGCGCGCAATGCCGTACCGTCTCGATGCGCGCCGAGATCCATTGCGCCGATCCGCTCGTCTCGGCGATCGCCACGCGCCGGGGTGATTCGCCCGCGACCGCACTCTCATCGGCAATCTGCACGTGGCGCGGCTCGCCGCCCTCACAACACACCGTCAGCCGATAGGACATGCCCGCCGCCGAGACAGTCAGCTCGAACTGCGCGGCCAGGTTGGGCGTAAAGCCGTCGCGCGCCGACCAGGGATTGGCGCCGCATCCGTCCGCATACACGAGCACTGCCGCCAGCGCGAGCGCCGCATCGGAAAGCGGCTCGGGCGCGGCGAACTCGCCGCCGCGCTCGGCCAGCAGTGCGACGCTATGGCGCGCTTGCAGGAACTCGTTCGAGCGCAGCACGCGGCTCAGCCAGCGCTCGTTGGTTCGTACGCCGGCAAGATAGGTGCGCTCGAGCGCCATGGCCAGCGATTGGGCCGCCCGATCCCGATCGCTCGCGAAGCTGATCACTTTGGCAAGCAGCGAGTCGTAGACGGCCGGCACGCTGTCGCCGGTGTCGAATCCCGCATCGACCCTGAGTCCCGCTTCGCTCGGCCACTCGGCCAGACGGAGCGCCCCGGCGCTCGGCAGGAACTCGCGCCAGGGATCCTCCGCGCAGACTCTCGCCTCGATGGCGTGGCCGCGGAGGTGAATCTGCTCCTGGGTGAGCGCCAGCGGCTCACCTGCCGCGATGCGCAGCTGCCACTCGACCAGATCGAGCCCGCTGACCGCTTCGGTGACGGTGTGCTCGACCTGCAACCGCGTATTCATCTCCAGGAAGTAGAACGCGTCGCCGTCGAACAGAAACTCCACCGTCCCGGCGCTGCGGTAGCCGATCTCGCGCGCCACCTGCACGGCCGCCGCGCGCAGACTCGCGCGCAGCGGCGCCGGCAGACCCGGCGCGGGCGCCTCCTCGATGAGCTTCTGATGGCGCCGCTGAATCGAGCAGTCGCGATCTCCGAGATGGATGCAGTGGCCGTGGTCATCCGCGAGCAGCTGCACCTCGATGTGGCGGGGAGCGGGCAGATAGCGCTCGATCAGCAGCCCGCCGTCGCCGAAGCTGCTCTCGGCCAGCCGGCGCGCCGCGGCGAGCGCCGCGCGCAGCTGCGAGGCGGCGTGCACCACGTGCATGCCCTTGCCGCCGCCACCCGCGGCCGGTTTGATCATGAGCGGAAAGCCCGCTTTGAGAGCTTCGGCTTCCAGGTGCTCGAGGTCCTGCCGCACACCCTCGTAGCCCGGCAGGACCGGCACCCCGGCGGCGCGCGCACGCACCTTGGCGAGGCTCTTGATGCCCATGGCCTCGATGGCCTGCGGGCCGGGTCCGACGAAGATCAGACCCGCCGCCTCGCAGGCGCGCGCGAAACGGGGATTCTCCGATAGAAAGCCGTAACCCGGATGGATGGCCTCGGCCCCGGTGGCACGCGCCGCGGCGATGATCGCCTCGCCGTTAAGATAGCTGGCCGACGCCGGCGGCGGGCCGATACGCACCGCCGCATCGGCCGCGCGCACGTGCCGGGCCCCGGCGTCGGCGTCGGAGTACACCGCGACGGTCGCGATGCCTAGGCGGCGCGCGGTGCGCAGAACGCGGCAGGCGATCTCACCACGGTTGGCAACCAACAGACGGCGGAACATCGGCGCGCTCACATTCTGAAGAGCCCGAAACGGGTCTGCTCCAGCGGCGCATTGCGCGCGGCGGCCAGACACAGGGTGAGAATGCGGCGTGTCTCGAGCGGATCGATCACGCCGTCGTCCCACAGGCGAGCCGAGGCGTAGTACGGATGGCCCTGCCGCTCATACTGCTCGCGAATCGGCTGCTTGAAGGCCTCCTCGTCCTCCTGCGGCCAACCGCCGCCACCGGCTTCGATCTGCGCGCGCTTGACCGTGGCGAGCACGCTCGCGGCCTGCTCGCCGCCCATCACCGAGATGCGCGAGTTCGGCCACTGGAACAGAAACCGCGGTCCATACGCGCGGCCGCACATGGCGTAATTGCCGGCCCCGTAGCTGCCGCCGATGATGACGGTGAACTTCGGCACGCCCGCGCAGGCAACCGCCGTGACCAGCTTCGCCCCATCGCGGGCGATGCCGCCGGCCTCCGCCTTGCGGCCCACCATGAAACCGGTGATGTTCTGCAGGAACAGCAGCGGAATCTCCTCGCGCGCGCACAGCTCGATGAAGTGCGTGCCCTTGAGGGCGCTTTCCGAGAACAGAATCCCGTTGTTGGCGAGAATGCCGACCGGGTAACCGCCGATGTGCGCAAAGCCGCACACCAGCGTCGTGCCGTAGAGCTGCTTGAACTCCTCGAATTCCGAGGCATCGACCACTCGGGCAATGACTTCGCGCACCTCGTAGGGCCGGCGCAGGCTCTCGGGCACCACGCCGTAGAGCTCCTCCGGCGGGTAGTACGGATCGCGCGGCGCAACCGGCGGGTCGGTACTCGGTCCGCGA
>JAJZZR010000444.1 GCA_021797465.1 Pseudomonadota bacterium
GAGCCGCTGTTCGTCGAGCGCGTGGAGGAGTTGGCCGAGGCGCTGCGCGACCTGATCCGCGACGGCGATGTGGTCGTGACCATGGGGGCGGGCAACATCAGCGCGGTCGCGCACGGGCTGGTCAAGCAGCTGCCCGCCTTGGTTGCGCCCCGGAGTCGCTCATGAGGTTCACGGTGCCCGAGAAATTCCTGCCGCGGATCCGGCACGACGAGCCGATGAGCCGCCACACCTCGTGGCACGTCGGCGGTCCGGCCGAGATCTTCTTCACGCCCGAGGGGCGGGCCGACCTGGCGGCGTTTCTGCGCAGCCTGCCGGCCGAGGTGCCGCTGTTCTGGCTGGGCTTGGGCAGCAATCTTCTGGTGCGCGACGGCGGCATTCGCGGCGTGGTGATCAGCACGCAGGGGACGCTCGATCGGCTCGATCGGGTCAGCGAGACTTCGGTGTACGGCGAGAGCGGCGTGGCCTGCGCGCGCATCGCGCGCCAATGCATCAAGTGGGGCTTGGGCCCGGCGGCATTCTTCGCGGGCATTCCGGGCACGCTCGGCGGCGCCCTGGCCATGAATGCCGGCGCCTTCGGCGGGGAGACCTGGCACCACGTGATCGAGCTCGAAACCATCGATCGGCGTGGCCGCGAGCACAAGCGGCCCGCCGGCGAGTACCGCGTCGGCTATCGGCGGGTCGAGGCGCCGGCGCCCGACGAATGGTTCCTCGCCGCCACGCTGCGCTTCGAGAAGGGGCCGGCGGCAAGCGAGGCGGCGGTGCGGGAGATGCTCGAGCGGCGCCGCGCAACCCAACCGATCGGCGAGTGGAGCTGCGGCTCGGTGTTCACCAACCCGCCGGGCGACCACGCGGCGCGCCTGATCGAGGCGAGCGGCCTGAAGGGCGTGGCGGTCGGCGGCGCCTCGGTCTCGAGCAAACACGCCAACTTCATCATCAACCACGGCGCGGCGAGCGCCAACGACATCGAATCCCTGATCCGGCGCGTGCAGGAAACCGTGGAGCGTGCGCACGGCCTGACGCTCCGGCCGGAGGTATGCATCGTGGGGGAGGCAGGCTGATGCGGTTGAATTACGACCCGACCTGGTTGCGCCGCGCCGCATCGAGCCGCGAATTCGGCCGCGTCGCGGTGCTCGCCGGGGGGGACTCCAGCGAGCGGGAGATTTCGCTTCTATCCGGCGCGGCGGTGCTGGCCGCGCTGCAGCGCCGCGGCGTGGACGCCGAGATGTTCGATCCGCGCGAGCGTTCGCTGCTGGAGCTCGCCGGCCGGAAATTCGACCGGGTGTGGATCGCACTGCACGGGCCGGGCGGCGAGGACGGCACGGTGCAGGGGGCGCTGGAGTATCTGGGCGTGCCGTACACCGGTTCGGGAGTCATGGGCTCGGCGATCGCCATGGACAAGCTGCGCACCAAGCGCCTGGCCCATGCGTGCGGGGTGCCCACGCCGCCGGCGCTCGAACTCAAGGGTCCCGAGGACTTCGAACTCGCGCTCGAGCGCCTGCGCCTCCCGATGATCGTCAAGCCCTGCAGCCAGGGATCGAGCGTCGGCATGACCAAGGTCGAGCGCGCCGAGGATCTGCCGGCCGCCTACGCCGCCGCGCACGCCGTCGAGCGCTGCGTCTTCGCCGAGTCGTGGGTGAGCGGCGCGGAGTACACCGTGGTGCTGCTGCAGAACGAGGCGCTGCCGTCGATCCGGATCGAGACGCCGCGCAACTTCTACGATTACGAGGCGAAGTATGTGCGCGAGGACACGCGTTACCTGTGCCCCTCGGGCCTGTCCGAGCCGGCCGAGCGGCATCTGGCCAGCCTCGCGCGCGCGGCCTTCGCGGCGGCGGGCGCCGAGGGCTGGGGCCGGGCGGACTTCAGGGCCGACGCCTCGGGCCGGCCGCTGCTGCTCGAGATCAATACCGTACCGGGCATGACCGGCCATTCGCTCGTGCCGAAGGCCGCCCGCGCGGTCGGCATCGATTTCGACGAGCTCGTCTGGCGCGTGCTCGAGACGAGCTTCATGCGCCGCGCGGCCGTCGAAGCGCAGGGTGCGGCCCGATCATGAGACAGCGTGGCGGCAATCGACGCGTTCCGACGGCCGGCCCGGCCCGGCCGCGGCGCTTTCCGCGCCGGCTGCTGCGCGCCGCGGCCGTGGTCGTGGCGTTCCTCGGCGTGTTGTGGGCGCTCGATCGCCCGATCCGGGCGGTACGGGTGACGGGCGCATTCCGTCACGTGTCGCCGCTGGCGGTCGAGCGGGCCGTCGCCGGTGTAGCGCTCGGCTCGGGGCTGTTGACCGTGAACCTGAGCCGGGTGCGCGCGGTCGTCGCGGCGCTTCCCTGGGTCGCGACGGTGAGCGTGCGGCGCATGTGGCCCGACGCGCTCGCGGTGCGGATCAGCGAGCAGGTCGCGGCCGCCTGCTGGAACGGCGACAGCCTGGTCAACCGCGACGGCAAGGTGTTCGTGACCGGCCTGACCGATCCGCCGGCGGCGCTGGTCCGTCTGTCGGGGCCGCCCGGCACGTCCCGCGCAGTGATGCGTCGCTACCGCGGCATGCGCGGCCAGCTCGCGCCGACCGGCTTTGCGATCGTGTCGCTGGCGCTCAGCGCGCGGGGCACATGGAAGTTCACCCTGAACGACGGGATCCGCGTCAGGTTGGGGCGATCCGATCTGGCGCCGCGATTCAACAAGTTCGTCGACGTGGCGCTGGCGATCGTCAAGCGGCGCGCGCCGGCGATCTCATACGTCGATATGCGTTACATGAACGGTTTTGCCATTGGCTGGCGCCACCCTGCGCCGGCGGTATAGGAGGCCGCGATGCGAAAGCGATCCGACCGCGACCTGATTGTCGGCCTCGACATCGGTACTTCGAAGGTTCTAACCCTGGTCGGCGAGGTCGGGCCCAACGGCGCCATCGAGATACTGGGTGTCGGCTCGCAACCCTCGCGCGGGTTGAAGAAGGGCGTGGTGGTCAACATCGAGTCGACCGTGCAGTCCATTCAGCGCGCCGTGGAGGAAGCCGAGCTGATGGCCGGCTGCGAGATCCACGCGGTGTTCGCCGGTATCGCCGGCAGCCACGTGCGCAGCCTGAACTCGCACGGCGTGGTGGCGATCCGCGACCGCGAGGTCACTCCGGGGGACGTCGAGCACGTGATCGACGCGGCCCGCGCCCTGGCCATTCCGGCCGACCAGAAGATCCTGCACGTGCTGCCGCAGGAGTTCGTGGTCGACGGGCAGGAGGGGATCCGCGACCCGATCGGCATGTCCGGCGTGCGCCTGGAGGCGAAAGTGCACATCGTCACCGGTGCGGAAAGCGCGGCGCAGAACATCGAGAAGTGCATCAAGCGCTGCGGACTCGAGGTCGAGGACGTGGTGCTCGAGCAGCTCGCCTCGAGCTTCGCGGTCCTCACCGACGACGAGAAGGATCTCGGCGTATGCATGGTCGACATCGGCGGCGGCACCACCGACATCGCGGTGTTCGCCCAAGGGGCGATCCGTCACACGGCTGTGATTCCGATCGCCGGCGACCAGGTCACCAACGACATCGCGGTGTCGATGCGCACCCCCACGCAGCATGCCGAGGACATCAAGATCCGCTACGCGTGCGCGCTCTCGCAGCTCGCCAATCCCGACGAGACCATAGAGGTGCCGAGCGTCGGCGACCGTCCGGCGCGCCGCCTCGCCCGCCAGACGCTCGCCGAAGTCGTCGAGCCGCGCTACGAGGAGCTGTTCGCCCTGGTGCGCGACGAGCTGCGCAGGAGCGGCTTCGAGGAGCTGGTGGTCGCCGGCGTGGTGCTCACCGGCGGCAGCGCCCGCATGGAGGGCGCCATCGAGCTCGCCGAGGAGGTGTTTCATCTGCCGGTGCGGCTGGGGCTGCCGCAGCAGGTCCAGGGGCTCGTCGACGTGGTGCGCAACCCGATCTACGCCACCGGCGTGGGACTGCTGCTGTATGCCCGGGACAATCTTCTACCCGCGCGGCGGACGCGTTCGCTCGGCGGCAACGCCAAGACGACGATCAACCGCATGCGGGCGTGGTTTCAGGGGAATTTCTAATCGTGACTCATTCAATCCGAATTGCTCAACATCGAGGAGCGCGCAATGTTTGAACTGATGGATGCCTACAACCAGAGCGCCGTGATAAAGGTCATCGGTGTCGGCGGCGGGGGCGGCAACGCCGTCGCGCACATGCTGACGACCGGAATCGAGGGCGTGGAGTTCATGTGTGTCAACACCGACGCGCAGGCGCTGAAGCACGCGAAGGTCAAAACCGCGCTGCAGATCGGCAGCAACATAACCAAGGGTCTCGGCGCGGGCGCGGATCCCGAGGTCGGCCGGCAGGCCGCGATGGAGGATCGCGACCGCATCGTCGAGCTGATCAAGGGTTGCGACATGCTGTTCATCACCGCCGGCATGGGCGGCGGCACCGGCACCGGCGGCGCGCCGGTGGTGGCCCAGGTCGCCAAGGAGATGGGGATTCTCACCGTGGCGGTGGTGACCAAGCCCTTCGAGATGGAGGGCGGAAAGCGCTCGCACGTCGCCGATCACGGCATCGCCGAGCTCTCCAAGTACTGCGATTCCCTCATCACCATTCCCAATCAGAAGTTGCTCACCGTTCTCGGGGCGCAGACGACGCTCCTCGACGCGTTCAAGTCGGCCAATCAGGTGTTGCAGGGCGCGGTGCAGGGCATCGCCGAGCTGATCACCCGGCCGGGCCTGATCAACGTGGATTTCGCCGATGTGCGCACCGTGATGTCCGAGACCGGCATGGCCATGATGGGCACCGGCACGGCGAGCGGCGAGGGCCGAGCGCGCTCCGCCGCCGAGGCCGCGGTCTCCTCGCCGCTGCTGGAGGAGATCAATCTGGCCGGGGCGCACGGCATCCTGGTCAACGTTACCGCGGGCATGGACCTGTCGATCGGCGAGTTCCAGGAGGTCGGTCAGATCGTCAAGGAGTTCGCTTCGGAGGACGCCACGGTCGTGGTCGGCACGGTGATCGATGCGGATATGTCCAACCAGGTGCGCGTGACGGTGGTGGCGACCGGGCTTGGCCGCCCGGCGCTCCCGAACGTCGCCCGGCCCACGATCGGCGCCGGCCGCGAGCGTGAAGCGGCCCCCGGACGCGATGCGCGCGCCGAGCCGCCGATCCGTGTGGTGCGCCGCAATGCGCCCTCGAGCAGCGATTACGCCCAGCTCGACCGGCCGACGGTGCAGCGCCAGCGGGCCGTGGGCGACGGACTGCGCCAGGACATCCCGCCGGACGATCTGCTGGACATTCCGGCGTTCCTGCGCCGGCAGGCGGACTGAGCCGCGTATCGGCACGGCGCCGGGGCGGGCTCGGCCGCCCTGTGACGCGGTGCGTGGTGCGGGATGGCGACATGGAGTAAAAGGAGCGGCTATGGTACGGTAGGCGGCCATTCCCGCTACGGCAGGCGGCGCGTGCGACTTGCAGAAAAACGAGACATGGTTGGACAAAGAACCCTGAAGAATGCGATTCGCGCCACCGGCGTGGGTCTGCATACCGGCAAGAAAGTGCTGATGACTTTGCGGCCGGCGCCCGCCGACTCCGGCGTCGTCTTCCGCAGGACGGATCTGCCGACGCCCGCGGAGGTGCGCGCCCACGCCGAGAACGTCAGCGACACGATGCTCGGCACGACCCTGTGCAAGGGCGAGGCGCGCGTCTCGACGGTCGAGCATCTGCTTTCGGCGTTCGCGGGGCTCGGGATCGACAATGCGGTGGTGGATCTCTCGGCGCCGGAGGTGCCGATCATGGACGGCAGCGCCGGCCCGTTCGTGTTCCTGCTGCAATCGGCGGGCATCGAGGAACTGGCGGCGCCGAAGCGCTTCATCCGCATCAAGAAGAGCCTGCGGGTCACCGACGGGGACAAGTGGGCGGAGTTCACCCCGTTCGACGGCTTCAAGGTCAATTTCGAGATCGAGTTCAACCATCCGCTGTTCAAGCGGCGCGCGCAGCGCGCATCGATGGACTTCTCGACCACCTCGTTCCTGAAGGAAGTCAGCCGCGCGCGCACCTTCGGCTTCCTGCGCGATCTCGAGTCGTTGCGCCGGCGCAATCTCGCCCTGGGCGGCAATCTCGACAACGCCATCGTGCTCGACGATTTTCGCGTGCTGAACGAGGACGGCCTGCGTTACGAGGACGAGTTCGTCAAGCACAAGATCCTCGACGCGATCGGCGATCTGTATCTGCTCGGTCACGGGCTGATCGGCGAGTTCAGCGGCTACAAGTCCGGTCACGAGCTCAATAACAAGCTGCTGCGCGCGCTGCTCGCGGACACGGCATCGTGGGAAGAGGTCGCATTCGACTCGTACGACGAGGCGCCCGTCTCCTACGTGCAGGCGCCGGCGCTGGGCGCCTGAGCTCAGGTCCGCGGCAACACGCGCACCGCCACGCTGACGACACCCGCGCGCGCGGCCCGGATCCCGGGCTCCAGTTCGCGCAGCGCATAGCGCAGCCGCGCGGCCCAGGCGCTGGAGTCGACAAACAACGTCAGGGCGCCGTCGCGCTCGACCGCGCCGGTCAGATGCGCGGCGAGGATATCGGGCAGGTGAGACGCCAACCAACTCCGCCAGAACGTTTGACGCGCCCGCTGGTCGTCGATCTGCGACAGCGCCGGTGTCTTGCGCGCCAGGAGATCGCCGATCGCGCGCGGCGCCGATGCTTTCGTCACGGCGGGCGCGCGTCGCTTGTGCCCCTTGGTGAATTTCGGCATAGTCCCACCCGGTCGCGCGCAGCGGACCCGGTCAAAGGGCCAGTCTACACGTGACATCCGGGTCAAGGGGTCAATGGCGATGAGCGAGCGGGGCGAGGACTTCGAAGCGACGCGTCCGCCCCGGGCGGGCGCGAGCGCGTGGCTGGCCCGCTTGGCGCCATTGCGGGGCCTGACGCTGAGCTCGGGCCGGCCGGCTCTGAGCCTCGCGGTCATCAGCCGGGACGGCCGCTCCCGCCTGCTCAACCTGAACCTGCGTCATCCGCTGCTCGCCGGCGCGCTGCTCACCCTGGTGCTCGCGATAACCGGCGGGGCGTTCGCCCTGGGGCTTTCCATCGGCCGCGGCACGGATACGGCGCTGACGCGCAGCAAGCACTGGATGAATATCCTGGCCGCGCAGCGCGATCAACTCGATGACGTCCGTGCGCGGATGCAGGCGCGCGCCCGAGCCCTGGCCATTCAGGTGGGCGGCTTGCAGGCGGACATGGTCCGCCTCGACGCGCTGGGCCAGCGCCTCACGGCCATGGCCGGCCTGAGCCCACGGACGTTCGATTTCCGCCGCACGCCGGCGCTCGGGGGCCCGGACACCGATGCTCCGGGCGCGCAGCCCGGCATGCCGAGCATCGCGATGCTGCTCGGCAGGCTGCAGGATCGGATCAACCTGCGCAGATCGCAGCTCGCGGCGCTGGAGAACGTCATTCTCTCGCGCAAGCTCCATCACGCGATTCATCCCGAGGGCCGTCCCGTGCGGGTCGGTTGGATCTCCTCGCCTTTCGGCTGGCGTCTGGACCCCTTCACGGGGGCGCCGGAATTCCACGAGGGCGTCGATTTCGCCGCGCCGCGCGGCACGCCCATTCATGCGGTCGCCGCGGGTGTGGTCGTCTGGGCCGGCCCCGAGGACGGGTTCGGCAATATGGTGCAGATCAAGGACGGAGATGGTTTCTCCACCCTGTACGCACACGCGCAGCGGGTCCTCGTGCACGTTGGAGACACCGTGCGGCGCGGCGAGGTGATCGCGCTGGTGGGCTCGACAGGCTACTCGACCGGGCCACACGTGCACTTCGAGGTGCTCAGATACGGCCGCGCGATCAACCCGAGCGCATTCATCGGCCAGCGCGCCCCGACCGTGGCGCAAGTGATCAAGGGCGGGTAGGGTCCCGCGCGCCGGGGCGCGGCCGCCTCCGGGCTATTTTCCCCACGCAGTCGCTTGATTTTCGAGGCATGCCCACCCATTAGGATTGATCGGGTCGTGTGCGTACAATACGCGGCTCCGTCGCGCGCCTTGATGCGCGATACATGCATGGCGAAGCAGGATTCTGAACTTGCTCAATACCCTGAAACGAGTCTTCGGCAGCCGCAATGACCGGCTTCTGCGCGGCTATACGCGCTACGTACGCGCCGCCAAGGGGTTCGAGGCGGCGGTGCAGGCCCTCAGCGACGAGCAGCTTCAGACCAAGACCGAGGAATTCCGCGCCCGCCTGCGCGATGGCGCCACGCTGAACGCGCTGCTGCCGGAGGCGTTCGCCGTGGTGCGCGAAGCGGCGTCGCGCACGCTCAAGATGCGCCATTTCGACGTGCAGCTGATCGGCGGCATCGCGTTGCACGAGGGACGGATCGCCGAGATGCGCACCGGTGAGGGCAAGACGCTGGTGGCGACCCTGCCGGCCTACCTGAATGCCCTGCCCGGCGAGGGCGTGCACGTCGTCACCGTCAACGAATACCTGGCGCAGCGCGACGCGGACTGGATGGCTCCGGTCTTCCGGTTCCTGGGCCTGACCGTCGGGGTGATCAAGAATTCCCAGACGCCCGAGGAGAAGCGCGCCGCCTATGCCTGCGACATCACCTACGGCACCAACAACGAGTTCGGCTTCGACTATCTGCGCGACAATCTGGCCTTCAGTCTCGAGGAGCGCGTGCAGCGCTCTCTCGCGTACGCCATCGTCGACGAGGTGGATTCGATCCTGATCGACGAGGCGCGCACGCCGCTGATCATCTCCGGTCCCGCCGAGGAGAGCACCGAGCTGTACGCGCGCATCAACGAGCTGGTGCCGCGTCTGACGCGTCAGGAGGTCGAGGACGGCCCCGGCGACTTCTCGGTGGAGGAAAAGGACAAGCAGGTGCACCTGACGGAGGAGGGGCACGAGCACGTCGAGCAGCTGATGTTGCAAAGCGGCCTGCTGAAGGAGGGCGAGAGCCTCTACGACGCGACCAACATCCGCCTGATGCACCACTTGAACGCCGCGCTGCGTGCCCAGGCGCTGTACCGGCGCGACGTGGAGTACATCGTGCGCGGCGGCGAGGTGATCATCGTCGATGAGTTCACCGGACGCACCATGCCCGGACGGCGCTGGGCCGACGGCCTGCACCAGGCGGTGGAGGCCAAGGAAGGCGTGCAGGTGCGCGAGGAGAACCAGACGGTCGCCTCGATCACGTTCCAGAACTACTTCCGCCTGTACAAGAAGCTTTCGGGCATGACCGGCACGGCCGACACCGAGGCGCCGGAGTTCCTGCAGATCTACGGGCTGGAGGTGGTGGTCATTCCGACCCACAAGCCGATGGTCCGCAAGGACGCGTCCGATCTGGTCTATCTGACGCAGACCGACAAGTTCAAGGCGATCATCGAGGACATCCGCGACTGCGTGCAGCGCGGCCAGCCGGCGCTGGTCGGCACCACCTCGATCGAGACCTCGGAATACCTCTCGGGGCTGCTGCAGAAGGATGACGTTCCCCACCAGGTGCTCAACGCCAAGCAGCACGAGCGCGAGGCGCAAGTCGTGGCGCAGGCCGGCCGCCCCGGGGCGGTCACGATCGCCACCAACATGGCCGGCCGCGGCACCGACATCGTGCTCGGCGGTAACCTCGAGGCGGAGCTCAGCGCGCTCGATCCGCACGACCAGGCCGGGCGCGAGGCGCTGCGCGCCGAATGGCAGAGGCGCCACGACCAGACCCTGGCCGCGGGCGGTCTGCACATCATCGGCACCGAGCGGCACGAGTCCCGCCGCATCGACAATCAGCTGCGCGGCCGCTCCGGGCGCCAGGGTGATCCGGGCTCGAGCCGGTTCTATCTGTCCATGGAAGACAACCTGATGCGCATCTTCGGCGATCCGACGCGCACGCAACGGCTGCTGAAGATGGCAGGCATGCGCGAGGGAGAGGTCATCGAGAGCGGGATGCTGAGCAAGCAGATCGAGAAGGCGCAGCGCAAGGTCGAGGCGCACAACTTCGACATCCGCAAGCAGCTGCTGCTGTTCGACGACGTGGCCA
>JAJZZR010000139.1 GCA_021797465.1 Pseudomonadota bacterium
GCCGCACCGACACCGGCAGCTCGGGCAGCCGTGCGAGTCCATGGTTCATCGCTCGCACGTAGTTGACCACCTCGTCCACATCCCGCGGCAGATTCTGATCGAGGAGCTGTGCCTCGGCGGCCAGCAAATCCTGGAGCGAGCTTTGCGTGCCCTCGATCTGGCTGGAGAGTACCGCCTCCTTGCGCACGTACATGAAGACGAAGAGGTCCGGATTCGGCAGCGTCAGCACCGACCCGTCGAGCCGGCCGAGGGCACGATCAGCGGCGGAAAGCAGTCCCTGGAGCTCGCCGGACAATGCTGGAGTGGGCTGCGGCGGCAGTGGCGCCGGAATGAAGGCACGGTAGCCCGCCGGCTGAGCGACATACCGCCCTGCCCGGGTCGAAGCCTCGGCGCTGGTCGCCATCTTGTTCACTGCCTTTAACAAGGGGCCAGATTGTGTCCATATGATAGGCTACGTTTAACAAGGACGGAAGCCTTCGCTCTTATTTCACTTTCCTGCAACTCCGGGAGCCGCCCAGACGCTCAGCGTCGGGAGCCGGCCTAAGCACGGCAGGTCCCCGGCCCGATTTAGTCGCAGCCGCGCCGGCAGGGGCCAGTTGCGGAAACACCCGGGCGAAGGCCGCTCGCACTTGGGCAAAGCGTGCTTCGTCCAACGGCTTGCGGGACTTCACGGTGTTCATCACCTTAAGCCCCGCCGATGCAAGCAGCTCCGCGAGCGCCTTCTCCATCGCTGCCACGACGTCGCGCCGCTGGTCATGCGCTCGCCTGCCAGGCGTCCTGGCCTCCTGCTCAATCGGCCCGAGTGCGATCAGCCGAAACACACACGACTCCGGATCTGTGCCGTTCACCTCCAGATGTCGCCGCAGCATATTGCTGTTCTTGGCAAAGCCCAGGTGCTGGCCCATGCGGTTGAACGGCGATTGCGCATTGGTGGATGAACTGTCTCCAGTACGACCCACGTAGTACAGCGGGGTATGCCCCTCTCCCGTCACTTCCCAGACATAGAGCCAAAAGCCACGCTGAAGGATGCCGCCCCCAAAGTGAATCTCATGAATGGCCACCGGCGCCGCATCCGCAATCTGCGATCCCCTCACCACATTATGCACCCCGATAGACGGAATCTGCGTTCAACTGCGCCGCAAGGTAAGGGGTGAACCCTGCCAACAGAATCGACATTGCCACCATGTCGCGCATGTCGACAGCACGCAGCGCATTAGCCGGTGTGCCACCGTGGCGAATGCCGGGATAGTCGGATGCAAAGCTATAGAGATCCTTCATTGCCTCCTTAATCTTGGCATGTGGCCAGGAACCGATCTGGTTGCAGATCACGCCAAGCGTGGTACCCGTCACCCCCGGCGCCGTTCGCCCTATAGCCTCCAGCAGGTTCACCTGTTTCTGAATGCAGGTCTTGATCCGGCCGTCAGAACAGTCGTGGCGCAGATCGCGCACCGCATCATCGAACTCCTTCATCAGCGCATCCACGTGCGCGTCCCGGGCTGAAACCACTCTCAGATCTCGCACCAGACTCGCGAAAACACCCGGCAGTGTCGGACACAGTGTGCACGGTCGGCGCAGGTCATACCGCAGATTGAACTTGTCGATGAAGGTCGCGAGCAGATTGAAGTAGCGATTAGAGAGTTCATCGCCAGCCAATTCGTCAAGCGCGGAGTGAGCCTCTTCGAAAAACGTCACGAGAGCACGTTCCCCGGCCAAGTCGTTCCCGACTGTCTTCTCAAATGCGTCACGACTCTGCACCGGATCATCAATGATGTCCGCCAGAGCTTCAATCGACGGCTGAATCTTCAGTATAGGTGCCAGCGCGCGATAGAGCTCACAGAAGACGTCTCCAGGGACATCCTCCTGGTCGATCAGCGGCAACCAGATCTCCCGCCAGGCCTCACCCCACACGCCGATGAATTCGCCGCGCACGGTTATAGCTCTCCTCTGAAGGCGCTGTGCTGCACCGATGCAAATAGGGCATCGAATTCAGAAAGCGAATGCTTAAGCGACTCGCCAGCGCTCTCAACTTGCGCAATAATGCGAGCGAATTGCCTTTGCTTCTCAAGAGGGGGCACCGGAACGGGGACACCTCGAACCAATTCGATATTCAGATTCTTGACTGTTGCGCCCGGTGCGCGCCGGCTAAACTCGACAAACATCGCCGCTGAACCAAGCAGGCTGTAGAAATAATCCTGGTCGAAATCAACGCTGCGCGGGGACAGAACAAGCCAGCCGTCATGAATGCATCCCGAGCATCTCATGATGTACGGCCTACCGAAACTCATTGAATTCGTGAGAAGAAAGTCTCCCGGCTTCACAGTCCGTGACCGTTGAGCGCCCTCGGGACGAATACGTCGTTTCGTGCCGGTGATATACTTGGTTCCGCTTGAAGCATCACTAATCATAATCCAGTTGATGCCATCGTCGTCCTCGGTCAAGTAGTCATCGATGGGCCGTGGAGAACCGCCGCGCGCGATGTCGAAGACTTCGCTAAGTGTCAAGCGTCTCCACCCCTTCGGATTCGCAACGGGGTCTCCAAACATGTCAAGAAATATGGATTGAGAGAGCGCTTCGAGTTGAGTGAGGGCGGTACGGCGCGTCATCCTCAGCTCTTCCACCTTGTCCAGGATTTCCGCAATACGCCGCTGCTCCCGGAGAGACGGCAATGGAACTTTAACTCCACGAACGAGATCTATGTTCAGATTCTTGACCGTCGCTCCTGAAGCTCGCCGCTGAAATTCCGCATAGACGGATTTTGACCCAAGAAGATAGTAGAAGAAATCCGCGTTGAAATCGCCCTTTCGCGGCGACAAGACCAGCCAACCGTCATGGATGCAGCCTTCGGTGCGCACGATATACGGCTTTCCGAAGCTCATGGAATTCGTGAGCAAAAAATCGCCAGGTTTCACTCGACGGGAACGCTCGGCGCCTTCGACCCGGATTCGCTTCTTCGTTCTTGTAATGTACTTCGAGCCTTCAGCGGCATCACCGATCATGATCCAATTGATGCCATCGGGATCGTCTGTGATGAAATCATCAATCGGGCGCGGTGAGCCTCCGCGAGCAATCTCGAAGATGTCGCCGAGTGTCGCCTTAGGCCAAGCACTCATTTAAGCATCCCCTCTAACTCCTTCATTCCTCGTTGAATCTCCTCCTCCAGTTTCACCAGTTCGCCGAGGATCTCCTTCGGAGGCCGGTGCTCGACCGCCTCGTGCACCACTTCTTTGTAACGATTGAGCGAGAGATCGTAACTCTGTGCGACAATGTCGGCCTTTGGCACGCAAAAGCTCTGCGCAGTGCGCGGACGTTCCTGCTCCGCGCCGTCGCGTGCCGCCCACCGTGCCAGCACGTCGGGCAAGTTGTTCTTGGCGTGCTCCTCTTCTCCGAGTGCGATGCGCGGCACGGGACCAAGCTTATCCTCCGGCAGCAGCGGCGTACGCTTGTCGTCAAGGCTCCAGCCATCCGCCTCGACGTCGTAGAACCAGACCAGGTCGGTACCCCCGGAATTCGTCTTAGTGAAGAGCAAGATCGCGGTGGACACGCCCGCGTAGGGCCGGAATACGCCACCGGGCAGCTTGACCACGGCATCGAGCTTCTGGTCTTCCACCAGCATGCGGCGCAGCTCCTTGTGCGCCTTGCTGGACCCAAACAGCACGCCGTCGGGTACGATCACGGCCGCACGGCCGCCGGGCTTCAGCAGGCGAAGAAAGAGTGCGAGGAAGAGCAGCTCGGTCTTTTTGGTCTTGACGATCTGCAGCAAATCCTTGGCGGTGTTCTCATAGTCAAGGCTACCAGCGAAGGGTGGATTGGCCAGCACCAGAGTGTATTTTTCCTCCTCCGCAGCATGATCCTGTGCCAGCGAGTCGCGGTAGCGAATGTCGGGATTCTCGACGCCGTGCAGCAGCATGTTCATGCTGCCGATTCGCAACATGGTGTTGTCGAAATCGAATCCGTGGAACATCCGGTCATGAAAGTGCTCGCGGAGCTTCGCATCGTGCAGGATGTTCGGGTGCCGCTCGCGCAGCACTTCGCCCGATGCGACCAGGAATCCAGCCGTACCGCAGGCCGGATCACAAATGACGTCGGTAGGTTGCGGCGCAGTCAGTTCCACCATCAGCCGGATGATGTGGCGTGGCGTGCGAAACTGGCCGTTCTGCCCAGCGCTTGCGATCTTGCCGAGCATGTACTCGTAGATGTCGCCTTTGGTATCGCGGTCCTCCATCGGTACCGCATCGAGCAGGTCCACCACCTTGGCCAGCAATGCCGGTGTCGGGATGGTGAAGCGCGCATCCTTCATGTGGTGCGCATACGTGGACTCGTCCCCGCCCAGCGTGCGCAGGAACGGGAATGCATGCTCGCCGATCACGGCATACATATCGCTGGGCGCGAAATGCTTGAAACGCGACCAGCGTAGGTCCTCGTAGGGACGACCCTTGGGGTCATTGCCCGCAGGGAAGATGTGGCGGTCCATTGGCTTCTTGAGACGCGCAGACTTGTTCTCCTCCAGCGTGTGCAGGTCGTCCAGCCGGCGCAGGAAGAGGAGGTAGGTGATTTGCTCGATCACCTCCAGCGGGTTGGAGATTCCGCCGGACCAGAAGGCGTTCCAGATCTGGTCGATTTGGCTCTTGATGTTACCGGTGATCATAAGCTCAGGCTCCAAGGACTCTTCATCTCTATTGTGCTTTTGCCCGTCCAGCTTCATGCTGGGAGCAATTCACTTAATCACTGAGCGGCTCCTCCGTCGACCCGGAACCGCACGAGGTACGCATCGTAGTTCATCGCAGGCACGGCCGCGAGCATCCGAGCCTGCTTCAGATAGCGTATAGGAAAGAAGACAGAGCACGTCGCCCTTCGACCCCCAGACGCCCGTGGCACCGATGAACGGGGAGCTGCAAAGGAGATGAGCTCGCAGGTTCTCGCCTGCGAAGATCATCAGCTTCTTCGCGTCTTTTCACTTGGCGGTTTTGCGCGCGGTGCCGCCGCGCGGCACTACGCTGTGCGCTGCCCGACCCTGGCCTTCTGGTGCGATATGAATGCCTCGACTCGGTCGACTGCTGCATCCATCTGGCTCTGCGCGCCGCTTAATACCTGCCGGCTACGCGCCGCTATGACGTTCGCGTCTTCACCACCCATTGTTTCGAGGTGCTGGCTCAAGGCAACAAGCGCAGCTTGATGATCAGTCAGTTCCCCCTGTTTCGGCGGAGGTGTCACACCGGGGTGGGCTATCTCAAGCACCTTCGGCGTATCGTCCCGAAATTCTCCTTGCAGCGCAGAAGCGAATGAGGCTGCAGAAGCCGTCCTTGCCCCAAGTTCTCCCAAACCCCATTTGTCCTGGAGGTACTTCAGTAGACTTGTGTGATCAAGCAATTCCGAGAAGAAGGCATTTGCGGAGTATGGCGAGACGAGTAGCGCCGGAACGCGGACCCCGTACTGGGTGAAGTCATACTCTTCGGTGTGGTGATCGGGTGGTACCGCGGTCTTCTTGGGATATACGGAATCATAGAAGCCGCCGTGCTCATCGAACAGCACGACCAGCAACGAGGACTTCCATAGTTCGTCATTGGCACGTATGGCGTTGTAGACGCGCGCAACCAGCAGATCAGCCTCAACGATGTCGTGAGGGGGATGAGCGTCATTCGCGCCCGGGTTCATATACGCAGGCTCAATAAATGCGAAAGACGGGAATTTCGTCGGATCACCCGCTGCATCCTTGTAGAACTCCGTCATGTGATGATGGTGCACCACGTTCTCCGGCTCCCATTGGTGAACCAAGAGGAACGAGAGGGGGGTGTCGCCGAAATATACCTTCCAGTCCTTTTTCTTCTCGTTGAGACGGTCGAAGACGGTAGGCTGGTCGTACCAGTGCAAATTGAGGCTCATGATACCGTTCGGCATCTTCACCCGGCCGAGACTGGTACCGCTCATCACAAAGAGTCTATTCGGCCACGTGGGCCCTGGTACCGATGCGTGCCAGTGATCGCAGATGGTGAAGGATGCCGCAATCGTGTGGATAGCGGGAAGCGTGCCGTCAGCGTGGTACCGCATTACCTCCCCGGGGTCGCCGAGCCTGGGGTAATTGCGTGCGTAGTCGAGCACAAACCCCCCGTTTTCGGGCACTGACCCGCTCCCCGCTAACTGCACTAGCACGTCAGATGTCTCGTGACAGGGATCGTCGATCACCTGTCGCGCCGCACCAGCGCACTGCGAATAATCGGTACCGTTGTATTGATTGAGCTTATCCGGCCCATGCCCTGCATGCGCTCGCACTTTTGCGCAGTCTCCCAGGATGTGATCGAACGCTCTATTTTCAAGCATCAGCACGATGACGTGTTCAATCGGGTCAGTCATGATCGCATCCTCCCGGTCCAACCTATTGCGCGCCGATATAACAGACTGCGTGTGTTAAGCAAACAAACCTTCCCCAGTTCGGACCACCATCAGGTATCTAGGACGACACTGAAGTCACTCATGCAGACCTCGGTTACACCGGAAAGAACTTTGCGCAGCCGTTTAACACCTTGTCCAGGTCGTTCGCGATGTTGACCAGCGTGGCCACCCGCGTAGAAATCTCGGTCAGCTGGCTCTTCAGTCCGCGCAACGCGTTCAGCGGGCTCTTCATTGCGGCTGCTGCCGCCTGGATGGCGCCATCCCGCGACAGCAAGTCCTCCTGGTTCAGCTGGGTCAATACGGCCCCGACAGCCTCCAGCGCGGCCGACACAGCTTCGCTGTCCGCCAGATTCGTGGGATTAGCGTTCGCCAGCCTATCTTCCAGCGCTTGAGCAGCCGCACGGGTCTGCGGAATATCGGCGGGGATCAAGGATTCGGTGGACATTGGCAGCGCTCCTTATTTGCTCATTGTTGCCTTATAGACGGAACCAATCTGCTCGGCTTCTGTAACCAGCTCCCCAAGTAGCGCCCGGAACGCCGGCGCGCGCTTTCTGTTCTTGGTCGCCACCAGCGCGTCATTTGTTGCCGCCAGCGCCTTCAAGGCCGCCTGCGTTTGGGCCAGCACGGCGTCATCCCGCTCTTCGGTGATCACGAGCTGCGGCAGCTTCTCGATCTCGGCCCGCGTCTCCTCCGGAGTCATCTTTGCTTCGTTGGCGTATATGTACGTCCGCTGCTCGGCGATCAGATTGTCGTAATCGACCTTGAGCTGGTTGCGCAGCCCGCTGCCTTCCGGCGTGCCGATATCCGCCTCAAGCACCTGACAGATTTCGTTTACCGGCTTCTCCATCCGCACCAGGATCGCCGGCAGTTCTCTGGCTGTCTCGTGCGCAATCAACATCCGTCCCAGCGCGTCGACCGCCGTCGAGGTGACCCCGATGTCAGTCTTGGCGCTCTTGGCCATGCTCTTCAGGCCAGCGCTGCCACTCAGTCTTTGGAGCGACTGACCAAGTGCCTCCGATTGTGTATCCAGAGCCGCCACCGGCTCATTTCCACTGACTTCAGCCAGCAGCGTGGCGTATTGTTGCAAGCCGGCAATCATTTCCATGCGCGCCTGCATCGCGGCACTGGGCATGAACGAATGGATCTGGGAGGGACTAAATCCCTGCGTATTGAAGTTGTTCACCAGACTCGCCATCTGTGCATCGATGTATGATGCCTCGACGATCTGGTAGGCGTTTTGCACCTTGACAGTTGTAGCCGTTGCCGCCGTGGAGAATTCCGTCGCACGTCGTGTCAGGGGCGCAACGGAACACCCACTGAGTAGCAGCAGACAAAGAGCTGCTCCGTATTGAATGCGCATAAAGGGCCTCACAGCTTTACTCCAGTGAATTTCTCGATCTGAGTCTTGATGAGACCCTTGGCAAGGTCACCCAGGAGCTCGACGGTGAAGCCGCCTGCTTTCTGCGCGCCCTCTTTCGTTCTTCGCCAGATGTCGGGATCTCTGACGCTATCCAGAAAGTCGTGACCCTGCCAGGTGAGTCCTTTGATACCGAACCCGAGGGCCGGCTGCCCATCCGTCAAATCCAGAAATCCCGCATTCGCGAGGAGTCGCATGTTATAGAAGACTTCATTGGCGTCTTCGCCGGCCAGGACGAGCGGGGGCCCGGAGACCATCAGCATGTGCGCTTCGCCAATTCCAATGGGCAATGCTTCGAGCCTGATCAGGAGATCCCGCACCAGATCCATATTTCGCTGCATGACTTTACCTCCTACCGTCAGTACGTCCCGGAACGAGTCACCTCGGCCAGCCCGTACCAGGCCCACTTCGCCGTCTCCGCCACGATGGCCTCGGACGACTTCCCTGTTCTGTCGGCGGCCCGCTTCGCGCGCAGGCGCACGTCTTCGATCGTGAGGCCACAGCTGATCACATACTCCGCAGTCGGCAGCTGGTGCGTTGTTCCCGCATCGCTTCGGATCGTGCGACTGAAGCCTTCGTTGGCCATCGCTCTATGCAGGGCGTCATAGTCCTGCCATGTGGCACTGTGTAGTTCGACCCGGACCATAAAGTTCGACATGCCGAAAACCTCTTGTCCATGCCTTATGCGTCATATAGAGTGTGACGAACTCGTCACTTTCCCGGCCAAAACAAAAGGCCCGGATGGCCTTTCATTTGCGTCAATATTGAATATACGGAATCGTCATGCCCGAGTCAAGCGATGTCTTTCCTGCACGCCTGCGAGCCGCACGAGAAAAGCGCGGTCTCACGCAGGGCGAACTCGCCAAACGTGCGGGCCTTCAGGTTTCGGCCATTTCCCATTTCGAGACGGGAACGCGGAAACCCTCCTTCGACAACCTCCGCCGTCTCGCCGATGCGCTCGACGTCACGACCGATTACCTCCTCGGACGCACCGAGGAGTTCGACGGATCCGTCGCCGCCGCGAAGCTCCATCGCCATGGCGCGAACCTCACCGCCACCGATCTCGAACTCACGGAGCAGTTCATTAAGCTTCTCGAAAAACGCAACAAGGAGCGAGAGCAGTCGTGAGTCGAACGGCCGATGCCGCCGCCTCTCAATGCGCTGAGCAACTTCTCCGGGATCTCGGCATATCGAGCCTACCCGTCGATCCGGTCGCCATCGCCGCGCGTCACGGCATAGTGGTTCAACCGAAGGCTAACGCTGAACCGGGAATCTCCGGACTTCTCGTCAAAGTCGGAGATACCTTTGGCATTATGTACGCCACTCACCTAGGAAACGAAGGGTACGAGCGATTCAGCGTCGGCCATGAGCTCGGACACTTCTTTCTGCCGGGACACATCGACGCAGTGATCGGTCCCGATGGTTTACATGCGTCCCGCGCAGGCTTCGCTTCCGTGGACCGCTTTGAGGCTGAAGCGGACCATTTCTCGGCCGGTCTGCTCATGCCCCGACGACTCTTCGTCAACGCGATCGCGTCTGCCGGCGAAGGCCTCGACGCCGTCGAGACGCTGGCAACGACATGCAAAACGTCGCTGACCGCGACTGCGATCCGACTGGCGCAGTGCACACCCGATCCTCTCGCCGTCATTATGAGTACCGGCCCCCAGATCGACTATTGCTTCATATCGGACACGCTCCGGGAATTGAGCGGCATCGACTGGATTCGCAAAGGTCAGATCGTCCCCCGTGCCTCGGCCACGTTCGCGTTCAATCAGAATTCCGCTGATGTCAAAGCGGGAAAGCGCACCAGCGGCACGTCCGATCTTCAGGACTGGTTCGGCGGATCGCGATCGATAGAGGTCACCGAGGACATCATGGGACTCGGAAGTCTCGGCAAGACCCTGACCATCCTCTATGGCTTCGAAGTGCCGGACGAAGACGAGGAAGCCGAAGAGGAATCCACTGTCGCCTCCTGGAAACCACATTTTAGGCGATAATTCAATTGGGCAACCCAGGGCGCACGGCAAATCTGTTCTGGTCCGGCATGGGAGGACGGGGGGTGCTGAAAGGGGGTACTGGGGAGGTTGGCGAGGCGGCTGAAGGGAGGTATTAGGGGCGATCTGACCGATTTTGGGCGGCA
>JAJZZR010000550.1 GCA_021797465.1 Pseudomonadota bacterium
TCATGGGCCGGCACGCCGGCTGGATCGCCGCGGCCACCGGACTCGCCGGCCGCAAGCCGGGCGAGCCACCGCACATCATTCTGTTTCCCGAGATCCCCTTCGAGCCGGAACGCTTTCTCGAGCGGGTCAAACAGTGCGTCACGGATTACGGCTACTGCGTCATAGCCGTGTCGGAGGGCGCCGCGTACCCCGATGGGCGATTTCTGGCGGAAGCCGGCACCCGCGACGCGTTCGGCCATGCGCAGCTCGGCGGAGTCGCGCCGGTCGTCGCGGACATGATTCGGCAGCGGCACGGCTACAAGTATCACTGGGCCGTGGCCGACTACCTGCAGCGCGCGGCGCGTCACGTGGCGTCCAAAGTCGACGTCGAACAGGCTTATGCGGTCGGCAAGGCGGCCGTGGAACTTGCCCTCGAGGGTCACAACGCGGTCATGCCCACCATCGTGCGCAAACGCGCCAAGCCCTACCAGTGGACCATCGGCCACGTGCCGCTCGTCGAGGTCGCGAATCGGGAAAAGAAGGTTCCGCGCGAATACATCACGGCGGACGGATTCGGTATCACTGCCGCGTGCCGGCGCTACCTGGAGCCGTTGATCGCCGGAGAGGCCTATCCCCCCTACCGGGACGGACTCCCTGATTATATCCGCATCAAAGGCGCGCCGGTGCGCCGCAAGCTGAAGACGACCTACCAGATCTGATCGCGTGGCGCCCGGCATGCGAGCGGCCGCCGCGGGCGCCTGATTTGCTATAGTTTACGGTCTTTGCACGTCCTTTTTCCGGGGGGAGACGAGCTGATGAGTGTCAACCTGTGGCTTTGGACCGCGATCGCGGCCGGTGTGCTTGCCGTGGTGTACGGAGTGTTCTCGACCGCGGCCATCGTTCGCCTGCCGGCGGGCAATGCGCGCATGCAGGAGATCGCGGCCGCCATACACACCGGCGCCAAGGCCTATCTGAATCGTCAGTACACCACCATCCTGCTCGTGGGCGTCGTGGTGTTCGTGATCCTCGGCGTCTTCCTCGGCTGGCCCACCGCCGGCGGTTTCGGCGTGGGCGCACTGTTGTCCGGCGCGGCCGGCTACATCGGCATGAACATCTCCGTGCGGGCGAACGTGCGCACCGCGCAGGCCGCCACGCAAGGCCTCAACGCCGCTCTGGCGGTCGCCTTCCGCGGCGGCGCCGTCACCGGCATGCTGGTCGCCGGCCTGGGACTGCTCGGCGTCTCCGGCTACTTCATGATTCTGCGCCATCTCATCGGCGAGCAGCTGGCGCTGCACGCCATCGTCGGGGTCGCGTTCGGCGGCTCGCTGATCTCGATCTTCGCGCGCTTGGGCGGCGGCATCTTCACCAAAGGGGCCGACGTCGGCGCCGATCTGGTCGGCAAAGTAGAGGCCGGCATTCCCGAGGATGATCCGCGCAACCCCGCCGTCATCGCCGACAACGTGGGCGACAATGTCGGGGACTGCGCCGGCATGGCGGCCGACCTCTTCGAGACCTATGCGGTGATCGTCGTGGCCACGATGGTGCTCGGCGGACTGTTGTTCGGCAACAAGGGGACCGGCGGCGGGATCAACGCCGTGGTCTATCCGCTCGCCCTCGGCGCCATGTCGATCGTGTCGTCCATCCTCGGCACCTTCTTCGTCTCGACAAGCGAGGGCGGCAAGATCATGACGGCTCTGTACAAGGGTGTCGTCGTGGCCGGCCTGGTCTCCGCGGTCGGCTTCTACTTCATCACGCGGTCCCTGATCCCCGCCGGCGGCCTGGCGCTCTACGGCTGTTCGCTGATCGGCCTCGCCCTGACCTGCGCCCTGATCGTGATCACCGAGTACTACACGTCCACGGAGTTCAGTCCGGTGCGCAAAGTGGCGGCGGCCTCCGAGACCGGGCACGCGACCAACATCATCGCCGGCCTGGGCGTCTCGATGAAGGCGACGGCGGCGCCGGTGGTGGCGATCTGCCTGGCCATCTGGGGCTCCTACCAGCTCGGAGCGGTGCACGGCGTGGGCCTGTACGGCATTGCCGTGGCCGCCACCGCCATGCTGTCGATGACCGGGATGATCGTGGCGCTGGATGCCTATGGACCGATCACCGACAACGCCGGCGGCATCGCCGAGATGGCCGGGCTGCCGAAGGAAGTGCGCGATATCACCGACCCGCTCGACGCGGTCGGCAACACCACCAAGGCGGTCACCAAAGGTTATGCCATCGGCTCGGCGGCGCTCGCCGCACTGGTGCTGTTCGCCGACTACACCCACTACCTGAAGGCCGCGGGCAAGCTCGTCGCCTTCTCGCTGTCGGACCCGGCGGTGATCATCGGCCTGTTCATCGGCGGCTTGGTGCCGTATCTGTTCGGCGCGCTCGCCATGGAGGCGGTCGGCCGGGCCGCCGGCGCGGTGGTCAACGAAGTGCGCCGGCAGTTCCGCGAGATCAAGGGGATCATGGCGGGGACAGCGAAGCCGGACTACTCGCGCGCGGTCGACCTGCTCACGCGCGCGGCGATTCGCGAGATGATCATTCCCTCGCTGCTGCCGATCCTGATGCCCATCGTCCTGGTGGTGGTCATGAACCTCCTGATGGGGCCCGGCGCCGGCATCCGCGCGCTCGGCGGCCTGCTGATCGGCACCATCGTGACGGGCCTGTTCGTGGCGATATCCATGACCACCGGCGGCGGCGCCTGGGACAACGCCAAGAAATACATCGAGGAAGGCAACTTCGGCGGCAAGGGCTCGGAAGCCCACAAGGCCGCGGTCACCGGTGATACGGTCGGCGATCCCTACAAGGACACCGCGGGACCGGCGATCAATCCGCTGATCAAGATCATCAACATCGTTGCGCTGTTGATGGTCCCGCTGCTGTAAGGCTCGGCGGCTCAGGCGCGGCCGGCGCGCGTCCGAGTCAGCACCGCGCTGACGAGCCGGTTGAGGCGCTCGCAATAAGCGGCGACCGGCTCGTCGGCTTCGGCTTGTTTCCCGATCAGCGCCAAGTGGATCTCGCACAGGCGCCGCTCGATGCGCTCATCGACCGTCATCGAACACCCGATGAGCGCGCTCACGCAAGCGGTGATCTCGGCATCCAGCGCACGCGCATCGCTGCCCGCGATCTCGACTCCGGTGAGTTCGCGGGGGCAGCCGGCGGCCAGATGTTCGCACCAAAGACGGGCAAGCTGCATGGGCATCTGGCGTCCCTGCCGCTCGTTCTCATAATGGAACCGGGCGCTCTTCATACCACGCCCGAAACCAAGATGCACCGGGCATTTTGAGCACGACCGGGACACGATACGTTGGCTCTTGCCAACAGAATGTCCGTCCAGTCCAGGTTCGGCGTGGTAACCGATTGATACCCAAGCCACTATTCTTCGGGCCGGACCGTTGCATTTCGGTCAAATGCACATTGATATGCCAACCGTCCGGACTCGACGAAACAGTAACAGACTGTTACTGTTCGCCGGTGCGGCTGTGGCCGCCCCGGAGGCGAGACCCGTGCGATCGGCCGAGCAGTTTCCCATCGTCAAGAGCGATGAACAGTGGCGGCGCGAGCTGACCGGCGAGCAGTACCGCGTGCTGCGCCGGCACGGCACGGAGCGCGCCGGCACCAGCGAACTCAACACCGAAGACCGGGCGGGAGTGTTCCGCTGCGCCGGCTGTGGTCAGGAGTTGTTTTCATCGGCCGGCAAGTTCGACAGCGGCACCGGCTGGCCCAGCTTCTTCGCACCGCTGCCGGATGCGCTCGCAACGCGTCAGGATCGCGGTCTGTTGATGCGGCGTACCGAAGTGCATTGCGCCCGCTGCGGCGGCCATCTTGGCCACGTGTTTCCCGACGGTCCGCCGCCAACCGGTCAACGTTACTGCATCAACGGCGTGGCGCTGCGCTTCGAGCCGCGCTAGCGGCGCACGACTCAGGCCGCCAGCGGCAAGGGCGTCGGGCGCGCGATGGCGTAACCTTGCATGTAGTCGACCCCCATGCGCCGCGCGACCTCCAGGGCGGCGCTGTCCTCGACTTGCTCTGCGATCACCTTGAAGTTCAGCTTGCGCGCCAGCTCGATCATGGCCGTGACCATCGCCTGATTGACGGCGTCGATCGCCAGGTTGCGGATGAACGAGCCGTCGATCTTGAGGTAATCCATCGGCAGGCTGCGCAGATTGGAGAACGATCCGACGCCGGAGCCGAAATCGTCGAGCGCGAAGCGACACCCCATGCCGTGCAGCACGCCGACGAACCGGCGCGCGTGCTCGATGTTGGCCACCACCGCCGTCTCGCTCAGCTCGAAGCACACCTGCCCGGGCGCCACGCCGGTGCTGTCGAGGCACTCGACCACGAACTCCATGAAATCCGGATCGGCGAGCGTCTGGCTGGAGATGTTGATCGCCACGCAGCGGTTTGACGGCACTGACAACGCCCCGCGCCCAAGAGCCGTCAGCGTCGTCTGCACCACCCAGCGGTCAACGAAACCCATCAGGCGATAGCGTTCCGCGGCACGCACGAACTCGCCGGGCGCGATGCCGTTACCCTCCTCGTCGCGCAGGCGCACGAATACTTCCATCGCCGGCCCGCCGTCATCGTCGCCGTAGGCGGGCACGATCGGCTGCTGATACAACTGGAAGCGACTCTCCTTCAAGGAGCTCTGCAGCATCTGCAGCCACTGGATCTCACCGCTGTGGCGCGCGAGCGCCTCGTCGCGCGCCGAATAGACCGCCACCCGGCCCGAGCCGCGCTTTTTGGCGACATAGCAGGCCGAGTCGGCCGCCGCGAGCAGCTCCTCGGACATGCCGCTGCCGCGCGCGATCTCCACCAGACCCACGGATACGCCGAGACTGAAGATTTTCTCGCGCCAGACGAAACGGTGATCCGCGATCGCACGGCATACGTCGTCGGCGATCTGGCGCGCCTTCTCCAGAGGACAACCGATCAGCAACATGCCGAACTCGTCGCCCCCGATCCGCGCCACCGTGTCACTATCGCGGACCGCATCGCGCAGCACCTTGGCCACCTCGCGCATCACGTTGTCGCCGGCAACGTGACCGCTGGTGTCGTTGACGACTTTGAAGCGATCGAGGTCCAGACAGCACAACACGTGCTGCCCGCCGCGCTGGGCGGTCTCGACCGCCTCCTGCAGCCGTCGCTCGAACTCGTGACGGTTGACCAGGCCCGTGAGGGCATCGTGCGTGGCCTGATAGGACATCTGGCGCGCGATCCCGCGAAGCTCTGACACGTCGTGCAGCAGCACGAGCGCGCCGGTGAGCCGTCCGTCGGCGGTGTGGATCGGTGAGGCGGACAGCTCGATCGAGCGCTCGCCGCCGTCGTTGCGGACCACCAGAAGCGCGCGCCGGCCGAGATTGACCGCGGTACCGCTGGAGAGAGTCTGGCGCAGCGGCTCGGCCAACAGCCGGCGGTCGCCTTCCTCCACCAGGCTCACCACGTCTTCGAAGACCCTGCCGACCGCCTGTCCCGGCGGCATCGCCGCCAGTCGCGCGGCCGCGGCATTGAGGTAGGTTACCCGTCCGTCGCGGTCGGTGGCCACGACTGCCTCGGAAAGCAGGTCGAGCGCCGTGAGATGGCCCGCGTCGCCTTCGCCACGCGTGGAAGCCTCCGGCCTTGCGCCCAGCTCCTCCGGCAGCACCTCGGTGCCGGTCACCAGCAGCGCCGGACCGCCGAACTCGAAGGGGGAAATGAACAGCTCGAGCCGGGCCGCACCCCCCGGAAGCGGCAGATCCACTTCGTACCGATCGGCGGCCGGCTCACCCGCCAGATGGCGGCGGATGTTCTCGGTGACGATTTCGGCGTACTCCGGCGCCACCCAAGCGGCGAGCGGCCGGCCCGTGATCTGCTTCGCATCGGCCCCGAGCAGCCGGGCGAGCCGGTGATTGGCGTATACGATGACGTCCCGATGCACCAGCACGGGCTGCTCCACGCGCTCGGCCAGCGCCGCGAAGCCGCGATCTTCGATCGACGCCGCCCGTCCCTCGGGCGACGACGGCGGGACACTCATCAACCGATTGACCGCGGCGATCAGCTCACCCAGTTCGGGGCCGCCGTGAGCGGACGCCTCGATGTGTTCGACGGGCTGCCCGGGCGGCAGCCGCTCCAGCTGGTGCGCCAGCTGTTCGAGGGCTCGCCGTTCGGCGCGCCGCAAGCGTTCGGCGCGCAACAGGAGGAACGCGGCCGCAAGGAGCGCCAGGAGGAGGCAGAGGGCCCATACGATCGACATTCAGGTCAGCTTCCCTCGGGCGGCTGCGTCCGGCCTGCTCCGCAACGTAATTGATTATTTCCATACCGGGCACTGCTGGCAGCATAGCGCACCGCCCTGGGCGCTCTGGCGCTATTTCACCATATCTCGTCGCAAATTCGCTTGGCATACGGCCCGAAAACCCGTTATTTTCCCATACCCTCGGGAACCCCCGGCAACCCATTGATTCAACCGGAGCCTTCACGACCATGCTGGCCGCCGACCCTCGCGAGCAGATGATCGAGCAACAAGTACGCGCCTGGGACGTTCTCGACCCGCGCGTCCTCGAGACCTTCCGCAAGGTGCCGCGCGAGGCGTATGTACCGGTGCAATACCGCTTTCTTGCGCATGCCGACATGGAAGTGCCCCTGCCCGGGGGGCAGCACATGCTCCGGCCGAGCGTCACCGGCAGACTGCTCGCGGCCCTGAACCTCTCGGGCGGCGAGCGTCTCCTCGAAGTCGGCACCGGCTCGGGATTCGTCACCGCGTGTCTGCGGGCCGCCGGCGGCCCGGTGCTTTCGCTGGAGATCGTGCCGGAGCTCGCCGACATGGCGCGAGAGAACCTCGGCAAGCAGCACGTGCGCGACGTCGAGGTGATCAGCGCCGACGCGCTGCGCCATGAGCTGAAGGACCGCTTCGACGCCATTGTCCTGACCGCCTCGATGCCGCGCTACGACACCCGCTTCCAGGAGCACCTTGCCGTGGGCGGACGGCTCTTCGTCGTGGTTGGAGACGCCCCGGTGATGGAAGCGCGTCTGGTGCGCCGTGTCGCGAACGACGCCTGGACCACGGAGAGCCTGTTCGAGACCGTCATCGATCCGCTGGCGCGCTTCGCGCGTCCGGAGGAGTTCGTCTTCTGATCCCAGCGGCCTGAGTCTCCGGCCTGGCGCGGTGGACTCAGGTCGCATCGCAAAATTCACCCCTGGCGTGCAACCTTGCGACGCCCGCTGTGTTTTAGGGACGCACATGCATACCAGTACACGTCATCGCATCCTGGCCCTTTGCGGCGCGGCGCTGGCCCTGGGCTTCTCGGCCACCGCCTCGGCCACGAACTTCCTACAGGTGTACCAGCAGGCCCTGTTGAACGATCCGGCCTACCTGCAGGCGCACGCCATCTACATGGCCGCCCGCGAAGCGCGCCCCGAGGCCTTCGCGCTCCTGCTGCCGCAGCTCACCGCCTCGGCAGGCGAGAACTGGGATCACACCAGCGGGGTGTCGTACAGCCTCGGCAACCGCTCGAGCGGCGCTCTGTACTCGCTGCATGAGGCGTCCACCTCGAACACCACCGGTCAGACGTGGAGCTTGAACCTCAGCGAGAATCTGTTCTCCTGGACGGACTGGATGAACTACAAGGCCGCCGACCGCGAGGTGGCCCAGGCGCAGGCCACCTACGAAGCGGCGCAGCAAGGATTGATTCTGACCACGGCGCAGGCGTACTTCGGCGTCCTGGCGGCGGTCGACACCCTGCATGCGCAGCAGTCCTCGCTGAAGGCGCTGACGCTCGCGCTGGAGCAGGCCCGGGAGGAATTCAAGGTCGGTCTGATCCCGATCACCGACGTCGAGCAGGCACGCGCCGCGCGCGACGCCTCCGCGGCCCAGGTGATCACCGACGAGCAGGCGCTCTCGGCCGCCGAAGACCAGTTGCAGGTGATCACCGGCCAGCTCTACACGACGCTCGCGGAGCCCGGTAAGAACCTGCCGCTCGCCACACCCCGTCCGGCCGACCAGCACGCGTGGGTACAGACCTCGCTGCAGCAGAACCTCAGCCTCATCGCGACCCGCTTCGCGGCCGATGCCGCCGATTACAACGTGCGCGCCGCCTACGGCAGCGACATTCCCACGATCAGCCTGGTGGCGAGCCGATCCTACAGCGGCAACGACGTCAACCAGACGGTGTTCGGCCAGTTGTTCCGCGGCCTGCCCAATAACAGCGCGAACCGGCAGATTGGCATCGAGTTCTCCCTGCCGCTGTTCAGCGGCGGCGGCGACGAGGCGCGCATCCACCAGGCCGAGTACCAGTCGATCGCGGCCCAGGACGCGGTGGAACAGGCGTCCCGCTCGGCCGTGCAACAGGCCCGCGATGCCTATCTCGGCGTCATCTCGGGAATCGCCAACGTGCGGGCGCTGCGCCAGGCGCTCGCCTCGAGCAGAATCTCCTACGTGGCGACGATGGCCGGCTACAAAGTCGGCACACAGACGGAAGTCGACGTGCTCAACGCGCTGAGCACTCTGGTCGCGGCCCAGACCAATTACGCCTCGAGCCGCTACAACTACATCGACAGCATCGTCGCGCTGCAGTACGCCGCCGGCACGCTCCATCCGCAGGAGGTTGCCACGATCAACTCCTGGCTGACCAAGACCGTGCGCGTCGCACCGGGGCGGCTCACTCCGTCCGGGATGACGCCGCCGCCGACGCCGAAGAACCCCCCGGCGCCGAAGCAGAACTGATTCAACCCCTACCGGCGATACGGCCGGTAGGATTTCTCCTCGACCAGGCGCGAGCCGAGCGCGAGGTTGACGCGCCGCTTCACGGCCGCGCGCTCGTCGTTGACCAGGTAAACCGAGCGGGCAAGCTCGATGAATTCCTGATCGAAGGACCCGGCGGCCTCTTTGTCGCGAATCCGGTCCTCGATGTCCCACAGACGCTCGTTGACCGCCCGCAGCGCGCGCTCCTCGTCGGCGAGCCGCGCCCCGGCGCAGGCGTCGAGCCACGTCCGCTCGAGCAGCTCGAGCTCCAGGCGCACATTGGCGAGCTTGGCGGCATCCGCGATGCGCGCCGTCTTGATCCTCAGAATAGTGATCTTGTCGAGCAACTCGCCGGGGGAAACCGGCACCAGAATGTCGTTCATGCCTGGGATGCTAACAGCTCGTCGAGCTTGGCGGTCACTTGATCCGCAACGATCAGATCCATCACCTCCGGCGCCTCGATCTTGGTCGTCCAGGGCAGCTCCTCGGGCGCGCAGCCGCGGAACCGGCGTGCGGCCTGCGCGTAAACGTCGACGCACCATGCGCGCGACCGGTAGGGTCCGCTGCGCGCTGGATTCGTGGCCGCGTACAGGCCGATCACCGGCGTCCCGACCATGGTGGCCATGTGCGCCGGGCCGGAATCCGGGCTGACCAGTACGGTGGCGCGCGCCAGCAACGCCAGCATCTGCGGCAGCGTATCGCGGCCGATCTGATTCACAAGCGGCGCGCGTGCGGCGCGCTCGATCGCCGCACCCATCGCGGCCTCGATCGGCGTGGGCCCTCCGGCGAGGATGACCCGCATGCCGTGGCGATGCGCGGCATGATCGGCTACGGCCGCATAGCGCTCGGGCCGCCAGTTGCGCCGCGCGTGGCTCGAGCACGGGCTGATGATCAGCGTCGGTTGCCGATCGGGAATGAGGTGCTCGGCGTATGTGCGCGCGTCCTCGGGCAGAGGCAGATCCCAGCGCAGGATCCGTTCCCCGATGCCCAGTGCCTCGGTGAATCCGAAGAAGCTGTCGAGGACGTGCTCGCGGGTCCGCGCGGCGATGCGGGCATTGGTGAACAGCCACTGCAGCTCGCGCGCCCGAGCGCGGTCGAACCCCAGGCGAACGCGCGCCGGAACGAACCCCGAGACCACGCTGGCGCGAAAGGACAGCTGCATGTGCAGCAGCACGTCGAAA
>JAJZZR010000008.1 GCA_021797465.1 Pseudomonadota bacterium
CTGGCTAAAATCGGGACTCGAGGGCAGAAGGGGCCGGCATCGTATAGAGATCGGAACAGAAGTTCAATCATCTGCGCTGTGCCGACGTCGAGACCTGTGGATGCCAGAGGGAGACGTCACCCGGCAGTCCGCCGAGGTCATTGCGACCGAATCGAAAGCCGCGCGCAGAGTTCAATAAAAACAATATGTTACGGCCTATCCACGCAGCCCAGGATCTGGTGGATCGCCGCGGCCCCGCCCGTACGTCATCGATCAGCGCCCCCGTGATTTCCCGCCAGTCCCCTGTCCCAGAGCCTCTTGAGCGTCCCGCAGATCCGCCCGCCGGTCCCGAGCTCGAAGAGGCGCTTGCGGCTCGGATGGACGGGCCGAATACCTGCCGGGGCCAAGATCGAGGTTCGAATGAACCTGAACCCCGGCACAGGCCGACCGCGGCTTCAGGCGACCCGAGCGTTGCGATCACCGAGCCCGTCGCGGAGCCGGTATTCATCGGTCAACGCGTCGGGAACTATTCCGCGTCACTCGCCGGCGACAGATTGCTACGTCAGCACGAGACTCTGCATATGGCGCATTTCGGGTCTCCGGATGCCGGATCACCGAACGGGGAAGTGCCGCAGCCTTCTGTAAGATGAAGCAGGGTCCGACGACTGCGCGCATCAGGTCAGCCGGGCCATGCACCCGCGCGCGGCCGACCCCCGTGTTCTTCACGTCATTCCACACGAACTCGTCCGGGTCCGGCGCCGGAGAATACGGCGGCAAGCAGAACACATGCAGCACCTCGAACTGGCGTTACATGCTCCGTAACATCGGCGACCGGTTTCCCGTGCACTTGACCAGTGGAGTCAGGCCGTTGCCTCGCACGGCTCGGTGAGCAGGCGGTGCAGCAGGTCCAGGACGCTGCGGATCTCGGAACCGAACGGCAGCGACTCACTGCCGCGGAAGAAGAGACCCTTCTCGATGCTGCCGCGTTGGGCGGCCGCCAGCTGGCTCTCGATGCAGAACTGACCGGCTACCCGATTGCCGTCTTTGAACCCGCAGAAGGCGAGGCATTGAACATTGTTCGGGCAGTGGTTCCCGTCTGCGGCTGGACACGCATGGTCACGCAGCCGGTCTTCCTTGGCAAGGTAGCGTTTCAGCCAAGGGGTCAGCACCGCGCGGGCGGGCAGCCCCGCCGAACTCATGAAGGTGACGATATCCTGCGGCCCCGCCTCTGCGAGCACTTTCTTGAAGTTTGGATGCGCATCGCATTCCTGAGTAACGGCGAACGGCGTGCCGATCTGCACGCCGCTAGCGCCCAAGTCGAACGCTGCGGAAATCTTCTGAAATGAATTGATACCCCCGGCGGGAACCAGCGGAATGCGTTCGAACGCAATCCCGATCTCCTCCAATACCCTGCGAACGCCCTCGATCACACGCACGAAATCGAAGCGAGCGTCGCTCACGTCTTCGATGCGCGTCGCGCCGAGGTGCCCGCCGGCGTAGCGGGGATGCTCGATGATCACGGCATCGGGGATCCGGCCCTTCCGACCCCAGCGTTTCAATACAGCACGTATACCCCTCTCTTCCGACAGAATTGGGATCAGCGCCACGTTGGGAAAGCGTTCCGTGAGATCCGGGAGATCGAATGGCAATCCGGCGCCCGACACAACGGCGTTTGCGCCGCTCTTGCAAGCCTGGACGACCAAGTCGGCGTAGTTTGAAAGGGCGCGCATGACGTTCACGGCGATGAAACCGTTCGGTCCGGCGAGCGCTCGCGCGGCGCGCACCTCGCGATCGAGCGCCTCGACGTTGGCGGCGCCATGTGACGCCGTATCCTTGCACTTGCGCAGCCGCTGCATGATATCGGGATACAGGCGCCGCAGGTCGACGCTGGCCACGGTGCCGACCGCACCGTGCTTGGCCACCGTGCCCGCGAGCCGGTGGCCGGAGATGCCGACGCCCATACCCCCTTGGATTACCGGCAGCAGGTCGTGGCTGCGGATTCGGAGCCGCGGGAACGGAGTGTTGATCATGAACTCAGGCTCGGGAAGCAAATGCGTCCGCGAAGATCGACTCGCGCCTCTTGGGACTGGGTTTCTCGCGACGCGAGATCGTGAATAGCTCGTCTCGGCGCCAATGCGCGCCGAGCGCGCCACGGCCGTCTCGCGCCACGGCGCGGCATTCCAGAGTCGACCGATGACCCGCGCGTACCAGGCTCGAATCCCGGGTCGAAGCGGTCTTTTTGGGTTGAATACGTCATATCCGGCGGGCTGCCACGGCCATCGGCAGAATCAACGCCTGCCCGACCGGGCACCATAGCCCTGACCTGTGCCCGCAAATTGCGCTGGATCAATTTTCCGCGTGGTCCTGCGCAGAAACGACAGTCGAAAGGACGGTTTGAGCTCAACCCGAAGCTCGCCGAGAAACCCCAGGACATCCCACACCGGACAACTTAGGGGAAAACATTCGCTTCCGGTCCGTGAGCGTCGCCGTACGAACGTGGATCCTTCGCCATCTTGACATATCACGATTCTTCAAGATTTGTCATGGTGAGGCTTTGCCCATGAGCATACCACGCAAGTCTTCGTCTCAGGCCGACTCTGCGGTGCTCGAGGGACTGCACGAGATCGCGGCCCAAGGGGGGGCGCCGGTTTCACGCGGTGCGCGGCGATGCGCGAATATCTGGCGCACAAGCGTCAGCAATCGCCCCTGTGCTCCGCAAATATTCGACGCGGCGCTCGAGTAGTCAATCAAGGCGACTGTTGACCAGTCGTGTGGCATGATTCTCTCATGCGCACGGGATTGGCCATCCTGCTCGCCCTGATCAGTGACGCATTCGCGTGGCTGCGGCTGAGCGTGCGGTCGACAAAATCGATCAGAGCCGAGAATCTCTTCCTCCGTAGACAACTGGGTCTGTATATCGAGCGGGGGGCGAAGCCGCGCCGAATTGACCCGGTCACTCGAGTTCGCCTTACTCTGCTTTCGAGGCTCTTCGATTGGCGCGACGCATTGGTCGTCGTTCAGCCGGATACGTTGCTTCGCTGGCACCGCAGTGCCTGGAGAATGCTGTGGCGCCTGAGGTCTCGCCCGGGCCGTCCTGCGATTCCCGTTCAACTGCAAGGCTTGATCCGCCGGATGGCCACGGAAAATCCCCTCTGGGGCGAGGAGCGCATCGCCAACGAATTGTTGCTGAAGCTCGGAATCCGGGTCTCTCCACGCACGGTGCGCAAGTACATGCCCCGGCGTTCTCCGGGCCGGCCGCGAGGGGATCTGCGCTGGTCGACCTTCCTGCGTCTTCACGCTCAGGGAATTCTCGCCTGCGACTTCTGCTTAGCCATCACAGCGAGCTTCCGGATGCTCTATGTCTTCGTCGTCATCGAGCACGGGACCCGTCGCTTGGTTCACTGCAATGTCACCGCTCACCCTACCGCAGTCTGGACGCTGCAGCAGCTGCGCGAAGTGGCAGGCATCGATCATCAATATCAGTTCCTGCTCCACGACCGGGACAGTATTTTCTCCGTCGGGCTCGATGAGTCGATTCACGCTCTGGGGATCCGCGTACTGCGCTCGGCCCCGCACAGCCCGAAAATGAACGCCCTCTGCGAGCGCGTGATCGGCACATTACGCCGAGAGTGCCTGGACTGGGTGATTCCGCTCTCGGAATCACATCTGCGTTCCCTGCTCAGAGCCTGGGTTCAGCACTACAACCGCGGCCGACCGCATACGTCTTTGGGACCTGGAATTCCGGATCCTCCGGCTATCACGCTCCCGAAATCCGCCTCACGGCATCGCCGTTGCGAGGGCTATTCCGTCCGCGCCAACCCGGTTCTCGGCGGACTCCATCACGAATACTGCCTCGTCGCCGCCTGATGGTATTTTTGCGGAGCACAGGTCACGTTCGTCCGGAATCAGCGGTCACAATGGGCCGGAATACGCACCAGGAATTTCCACGGTTGCCGTTTGACTCAAATCGCTCAGCCGACGAGGTGCTGAGAGAGTGCTGACGTATCGTGACGTACAGCGGCCGTCGCGCTTCATCGCGTATCGTCAGCGCTTGGGGCAACTTTCGGCGCTTCACGTAGATACCCAAGCATATCTCTCGGCTTTGACGATCCTGCACGCTCGTGCAAGAACTCCCGAGCGGTGCGCAGACTCCCCACCTTTTCCGCTACGGCCGCCGCGATGAACTGGTTCAGAGAAACGCCGTCGCTGGCTGCAAGCTCTGCGGCGGCCTTCTTGATGGAGGTCGGCAACTTCAAGGGATACGTGCTCTTGCTCATGGCTCGATACTCTTCAGGAAAACTCCGGGTGTCATTATCGCGACGCGCAGTTCTCGAAAAGCTAGCGCGAAATCCTTGGTGTTGTGCGTAACAATCGCCTCGGCGCGACCATTCACGGCACATTCGAGAACGAGCTCGTCGTCTGGATCGGCGAGCAGCGGCCGCCATAGAAAGTGGACATCGACGGGTTCAGCGGCACTCGCAAAAGCCGCCAGAAATCCCATGACATCTGCCTCACTCATGCCCGTCGCGAGACGTTGCTCGGGGCGCTTCAGAACCTCCTCGTATTCGAGGAACAGTGCGGTCGTCACTAGAGGAATCACACGTTGCTCCGCGACGAGTTCCAGCAACCGGTTGCTCGCCCCGAGCCGACTGCGCAGCCCCGCTACGATCACGGAGCTGTCGAGAACGACGCGGCGCAGACTCATATGTCACATCTTATAAGATGTGACATCCCTCTGGAAGTCCAATGACGGTTAATCCGCGTGTTGAGGACTGGATAATGAGCCAGCACTCGACCGTAACTTATTGATCAAGAAGGATTGGTGGCCAGGGGCGGAATCGAACCACCGACACGCGGATTTTCAGTCCGCTGCTCTACCAACTGAGCTACCTGGCCACCGCAGGGAGAGGGGCCGCGTATTAGACCGGCCGCCGCCGGGGGCGTCAAGGCACTCGGGAACTCCGCCTACCGGATCCCGTTCTCGGGCTGCCCACCGATTTCCGCCGTTCAATGGATGTCCATGTCCGGTGCGCCGGTGGTGCTTGGCTTGGGCATCGACGGCCTTCGCCGTCACTGACATTGCTCCAGTCTCGATAATTTCTGTCCCGTCTCTCTCTATCGGGAGAGGCTCGCCCCCGGAAACCGAGGGACGCCTGCGTCCAAGAGTTCGCAACGCGCTACACTTTGTGGTGGCGCCGATACGGATCATCCGCGCACATGAGACTCGAGCCCGGTCGCGACTGTCGCGCCGATGCTGACCGCCCCGAACCTTGCTCGGACTGCCTCGCCCCATGGTTCATCCGGATCGCGAGAGACGTATCGATATGAGCACAGTGGCCGATCCCGGCCTCAAGGGCCGACTGGCCTCGGCGGGAGACATCATTCCCTGCGTAGAAGAGTTGACTCACGTCAATGAGTCGCTGCACCGTCAGGAGGGGCTGCTCGCCGCCTCGGCCAAGGCGAGCCGCATGCTGCTGGCGACCCCGGACGTGCGTGGCGCCATCCCCGAGGTCTTACGATTGCTCGGGGAAGCGGCGCACGTGGACCGGGTGAGCGTGCTGCGGGCCCGCCGCGGCCCGAACGACGAGCCCCTGCTGGTGACCGTGGCCGAATGGACCGCCGAGGACGTACCGTCGCAGCTCGGCAAGACCGCGACCCGATCCTGCGACGAGCGCGACCTGCCCGACATCTCCGCGGAGCTCCGCCACGGCCGTAGCGTCTGCATCAACCCCGGGGAAACCGGCAAGACCTGCGCCGGGTCGACCGACTTCGAGGGCATCGGCACGCAAAGCAAGGCCGTGGTGCCCATTCTGGTGGCTGGGGAGTTCATGGGCGCCATCGGCCTTGACAACACGCGGCAGCGGCGCGCCATCGATTCCGCGGAGCTGGCGGCGCTCGAGACTGCCGCGAGCGTGATCGGCGCGGCGCTGCAGCGCCAGCGGCTGCTTGATGACATGCACCGCGAACGCGAGCGCGCCGCCGAAGAGCACGCCACCGAACTGGCCAAGGCCAATGCGGTGATCCGCGGCAACCTCGAGCGGCTGGCGAGCGAGCCCGATCTCAACGGCTTCCTCGGCCACTTGCTGCTCGAGGCCACCCGCCAGTTCAACGCCGCCTCGGGTGCGGTCGTGGTCTCGCGCGACAGCCTGCAGGAGTGGCGCATCGCCGCGCACGTGCGCGAAGGCAAGCTCGAGGAGCCACCCTACCCGATCAGCGTGCCCACCGGCTCGGCGTTCGGCAACCGCTTCGGCCAGCCGCACGAGCCGATGTACATCGATGTCGCGCAGCAGCACCAGGAATTCTGGCCCGGCATGCTCGCGTTCGACCGGCGCGAGGGGCACATCGGCAAGGTGGTCTACCCGCTGGTGTTCGGTTCGCGCAACGTCGGCTTTCTGCTCCTGCGCTTTCGGCGTAAGGCCGAGGACGTTCCGCACAGCGAGCTGCTCGTGGCGCTGGCGCAGCAAGCGACCCTTGCGGTGCAATTGACACGGCTGGCCTATCAGGCCAAGGAGGCCGCCGTGCTCGTGGAGCGGGCACGCATCGGACAGGAAATCCACGACGGCTTGGCGCAGGCCTTCACCGGCATCCTGATGCAGCTCGGGGCGCTGGAAGAGGATCCGCCATGCAAGAAGAAAGACTCCACGCTAGCTATCACGCTGACCCGCATCCGCGATCTGGCCCGCGACGGGCTCGCTGACGCGCGCCGCTCGGTCATGGCGCTCAGGCTCGACCAGACGCGCCGCACCGGACTGGAGTTCGCGCTGCGCCAGCTCGCCGAGCGCTCCACCGTCCCCGGTGGAGTGACCTGCACGTTCAGCAGCGACACGATCAACACGGGCCTGCGGCCCGAGCAAGAGCACGAGCTGCTGCGCATTGCCCAGGAGGCGGTCAGCAATGCCGTACGCCACGCCCGCCCGACGACCATACGGATCGCCATCACGGACGAGGACACCCACTGGATGATGAGCGTCGAGGATGACGGCCTGGGAATGGGGCAGAGCCCGGAGCGCCACGAGCGCCAAGGCTTCGGTCTGACCAGCATGCGCCAGCGCGCAACCGACATCGGCGGCGAATGGCACATCGAGAGCCGGCCTGGATCCGGCACCCGCGTGAGCGTACGCATGCGTAAGCGGAGAACATGATGTCGGCCGAGATGCACAAGAAGATCCGCGTGATTCTCGCGGATGATCACCCCGTCGTGCGCGACGGTCTGGCGGCGATGGTCAATCAACAGCTTGACATGGAGGTGGTGGCCGAGGCGGGCGATGGCGACGCGGCCATTTCCCTCTACCAGGAGCGCCAACCCGACGTGATGGTGCTCGACCTGCGGATGCCCAAGCGCGACGGGCTGGCCGTAGTCCAGCGGGTGATGGAGATCAACCCCAAGGCCCGCCTGTTGATCATGACGACATACGACGGCGATGAGGACATCTTCCAGTGCCTCTCCCACGGGGCCAAGGGTTATATTCTCAAGGACGCTCCCCGTCAGGAGATCCTCTCGGCAATCCGCGCCGTCAGCGAAGACCGGCCCTACACCTCCTCCGCCGTCGCGGCCAAGGCACTGCAGCGCATGGCCAAGCCCAGCCTCACCGAGCGCGAGCTCGACGTTCTCGAGCTGGTCGCCCAGGGCCGAAGCAACAAGGACATCGCGCGGCGGCTCTCAATCACCGAGGGCACGGCCAAGACCCACGTGAAATCGATTCTGACCAAGCTCGACGCCATCAGCCGGACCGAAGCGGTGGCCGTGGCGCACAAGCGCGGGCTGATCCGCCTCTGAGGCACCGAGCACCGGATTCGGTGACCGTTCTGTGACACCTCGGTCGGTGGATCATGGTGTGCTTGCGGGCATGGACCAGTTCGGTGTGGTAGGCATCTCATACCGGCACGCCGGCGTAGACGATGTCGCGCGCTTGTCCCTGGATCGCACGAGCCTCCCGCAGCGCCTCCCGGCGCTACGCCAGGCCCTCGGGGTGGCTGAGCTGCTCTATCTGGGCACCTGCAATCGGGTCGAGCTGCTCTACGCCACCGGTGGCGGCCAGCCCGCCGGCGACCTGCGCGGCGAGGTGCTCGCCGAGCTCACCGGATGTGCACCGACCCCCGGGCAGGCGCCGCGGCTGCTGCGCGCATGGGCGGGCGAGTCAGCCATCGAGCACGTGCTGCTGGTCGCCTGCGGTCTGGATTCCGCGCAGGCGGGCGAGCGGGAGATCAGCGCTCAACTGCGCCTGGCCTGGGAAAGCGCCCGGGCAGCCGGCACCTGCGGCCCGCTGCTGAACCGTCTATTGGGCGAGGCGCTCGGCATGGCCAATCGGGTACAGCGGCTGCGCTCGGGCCTTCCGCAGCGATCGCTCGCGGACTTGGCTGTCGAGCGTGTGCGGGCACATCTGGGCGAGCGGCGCGAACGGGTCGCACTGATCGGCGTCTCGCCCATGACCCGCCGATGCGGGCTCTCGCTCGCCCGCGAAGGGGTACCGCTCTTGATCGTCAACCGCACGCCTGCGGCTGCGGAGTCGCTCGCCGCGGAGGTGTCCGGGCAGATCATGGCGCTGGAGGATTTCCGCGCCGCGCCCGAACGAGTCGCAGCGCTCGTGCTGGCCGCCGCCGCCGGCGCCCCGTTGCTCGATGAGGCAACGCTCGAGCAGCTCGCCGGCCGCGACGGACAACGGCCGCTTGCCGTGGACTTCGGCGTTCCTCCCAACCTCGATCCCGGCGTTGCGCGACGCGCGCGCATCGATTATGTGGGCATGGACGATCTCGTACATGCTGTCGAAGACCAGCGGGTTAATGAGCTGCTGCGCCTAGCCCCGGTGCGTGCGGCGATCGACGAGCGGCTGAGCCGGCTGCGCACGGAGATGGCCAGCCGTGCGATCGGACCGCACCTGGCGGGGCTGCGCGAGGCGTTCGAACGGATCGCCGCGGAGGAAACGGAGCGGGCACTCGCCGCTCAACTGCACACGCTCGATGCCGCGCAGCGCGAGGCCGTGCTGCGCCTAGCTGAGCGCGTCGCACACAGCCTGGTACATCTGCCCATCTGTGGCCTGCGGGCCGCCGCCGCGCACACCACCCCGGAAGTGCTCGAAGCCTTCTTCCGCGAGGCGCAGCCGCACCGTCGCGGCTCTCCAGACCCGACATTACCGATCGAACAGGCGAGCCTGTCGTCATGAGCCATCCCCGTTCCGAGCAACTCTACGCCCGCGCCCGCGCCGTGATACCCGGGGGTGTCAACTCGCCCGTGCGGGCGTTTCGGGCCGTGGGCGGCACACCGCTGTTCATTGCGCGCGCGCAAGGCGCACACCTCATCGATGCCGACGATCGGCGCTACCTCGACTTCGTCGGCTCCTGGGGACCGCTCATCCTCGGCCATGCTCATCCCGCCGTGGTCGAGGCCATCGAGACGGCAAGCCGCGCCGGCACCACGTTTGGCGCGCCGTGCGCCGGCGAAGTGGAGCTCGCCGAGCGCGTGGTGGCCGCCTATCCCGGAATCGAGCAGGTACGCTTCGTGTCCTCGGGCACCGAGGCGGTGATGAGCGCGATCCGCGTCGCCCGCGCCGCCACGGGGCGGGATCTGATCGTGAAGTTCTCGGGCTGCTACCACGGCCATGCCGATCATCTGCTGGTGGCCGCCGGCTCGGGACTGGCGACATTCGGGCGTCCGTCCTCGGCAGGCGTACCCGAGCCCTTCACGGCCTGCACCTGCGTGCTGCCGCTCGACGACGAAGCGGCGCTCGAGCAATTGCTCGAGGCGCAGGGCGCGCGCATCGCCGCAGTGATCATCGAGCCGGTGCCCGCCAATCACGGCCTGCTGCCCCAGCGCCAAGCGTTCCTCGCGCGGCTGCGCGCGCTGACGCGCGCCCACGGAGCCCTGTTGATTTTCG
>JAJZZR010000529.1 GCA_021797465.1 Pseudomonadota bacterium
GAGAAAATCGCCGCGTAGTCAGAATCCCGACCGACTCATTGACTCCATGTCAATGAAATCATAGGGAAACTTCGCTCCGCAGGCGGAGGAACTTCAGACAAACCACACACGGCACATGGCGCGCGTGTTCCCCCCCCGAGGCGATCGCCGAGGCCCGTGAACTTCTCGGACCAAAACCGCCAAACTCGCGGGAAGTCGCCACATACATCCGTAGCGTCTCCTGTCTTGATCGCGCGGGCCGCGAAGACGGCTGGCGCTCGGTGCCGTGGGCCGGCCCGGACGCGGTCGCGGACCCGTTCGCCGGCCTCGGCTCCGAATTTGCCAACTTCAACGAAGTGCTCATGCACCTGCGCACGCAGTGGACGTTGGCGCGACGCGCCCGTTCCGCAGCGGACGCACGGATCGATCCCATCTTGCTGACGGGTGAGCCAGGTGTTGGAAAGACGCACTTTGCCGAAACTCTCGCGGAACTGATTGGCGTGCGCATGTCGGTATATTCCGCAGGTGGTGCACAGGATGCGATGCAACTTTGCGGCACAGACACAAGATGGTCCAACGCGCGCACCGGCATAGTCTTTGACTTGCTGGCGATGGGTGACTCCGCCGCGCCCGTGCTCGTTGTCGACGAAGTAGACAAAATCGCGCAGGAATCCACGGGCAGTCGCGACACGCCAATCAACACCCTACTCGACATGCTAGAGGTGGACAACGCACGTCGCTATCGCGACATGTCACTGCAGCTCGAGATGGATGCGAGCAAGGTGATCGTGATCGCCACCGCGAATGATCGGGAGCGGATCTCACCCCCGCTTCTCTCGCGGCTGACCGAATTCCACATCAAGGCACCGAGCTTCGAGCAGCGACGCCTTATTGTCGGGGGCTACCTCGCGGAGCTCATGGTATCTCATGAGTGCCCCGAAACGTTGACACTCGACGAAGCAAGCGCGGAGGCGGCAGTTGCCGCGCCGGATCTCGACATCCGCGAATTGCTGCGCATGGCGCGCGCCGGCGTTGGCTCCGCGCTCGCCACGGAATCAGACCGGGTGATCCTCTCCCCACCGCGACGCGGCGCGGTAAAGCGGCGGATTGGCTTTGTATGATGTTTCGTCCCCCCGATCAGCCGCGCAGCGGGCGGGTTTTCCTCGCCGGGGACTGCCACGGCCGCTTTGACCATGTGATCGAGGCCGCCCAGGTCTTCTTGCCGGCGGCCATCGTGTTCCTGGGCGACATGGAGCCCCCCGCGCCGCTGCACGAGGTCCTGGCCCCCCTCGTGGGGGTCACCTCTATCTGGTGGATCCCCGGTAACCACGACACCGATAGCGAAGCGAACTACGACAATCTATTCGGTTCGAAGCTTGGCGACCGGAGTCTGCATGGACGTGTGGTCGAGATCGCCGGGGTGCGGATCGCTGGGCTCGGCGGGGTCTTCCGCGAGCGCGTCTGGGCCCCACCCGGTGGGCCGCAATACGAGTCCGCCGAGGAGTTCGTTCGACGCTGTGGTCATGGCAATCGGTGGAGAGACGGACTGCCGCTGAAGCACCGCAGCACCATCTTCCCAGACGTCTACCACCGGATGTTCAAGCAGCGAGCCGACGTGCTCGTGACTCACGAAGCACCGAGCTACCGTCGTGGCGACTACGGCCAGGTGGCGATCGCCGAACTTGCCCGAACACTCCACGTGACCAAGACTTTCCACGGCCATTTACATGCCGACCGGCAGTATGGATCGTCGCTTGGATTTCACGGCTATGGCGTGGGTCTCCGGGGGATCATGGACCTCGACGGCCAAGTCGTGGTGCCAGGAGAAAGCGAATGAAGATCCGCGTACTTTTCGACCTGCACCTCGAGCGAGCATGTTGATCTGCTGTTCCGTCTGCATGACGGCCTGCTCGTCCTGCTGGACTGCGGTGACTTCCTGCACGACCTGCTCGGGAAAGGTCGCGCCGGCGACCTCCGACACCGCCCGAGCGGGCGGCGCGGCCGATGCAAGGATGAGGGTGGCCGCGAAGGCGGCGCTGAGAACGGGTAATTTCACTCGCATGATAATTCCTCCATCTCACTCATTGATCGCCGATCGCCGCAAATACCTCGCGGCAGTTGGCGACCGCCGCCTGTGCGGCGTCGCGGGCGGACAGCAGGGCAGGCATGTCGCCCAGCGAGGCCGCTCTGATTTGCTCATCAGGAATCGCGGCTACGGCGGCCACACTCCCGTACGTGCGCACTAGCGGATGGGAATGATCAAACAGAGATGACTCGTGGAGCATCGACGAGCACAGCATTGCGCCTGTGGTTTTCAGGACGGCGCGAATCGCGCGCACCAAATCCTCGCGGATCGGCTCACGGCGCCGCACCCTGTTCCAACATGCACGCACGACAGGACACAACCCGTCGGGGAGCTGACCGAGGAGCCATCGCACGCCGGCAACTGATTTCGCGTCGCCGAGCATCGGCACCACGATCCGCAACCGTGCAGGCAAACTCGCGTCCTGCCGGCCGACCAACGCCAGTGCGGCGAGCGCGTCCGCGGTGTCACCGACGCCGATGTCGATGACTGCACCCTCCGGGGGCGGAGAAAACAGGTAGGCAACCAGCTCGCCGCTGGCGATAGCACCTGCACCATCCCCGGATCGAGTCTCGACGGTGCGCACCTCAGCCTTTGCCCCCGGGACGAGTACATGCCGTGCGACAGTGGTTTTGCCAACGTTGCCGACTGCGCCGAGAGATAGATAGATACAGCGGATACTCATGGTCAGGGTCTCCTGGTAGGTGATGGGGCGACGAAGCCGGAGTCGGCGAGCACGGCGAGTGCCGCCGCGTCATCAGCGGCGGCTTCGGTAGAGTCTGCCGCGCCCAGTGCGGCGGGGGTCGCGGCAGGCGCGGACTCGCCTCCGGTGCGGGCTGCCGCGACGGCGGAGGCGCGCCGCAGCCAGCGATGCAGGGTTGAGCGACTCAGCCCGAGGTCGAGTCGGTCCACGATCTGGCGGAGCGAGTAGCCCTCGGCTCGCAGGCGGCGGATCTCGGCCTCATGCGTCCAGAGTGGGGAACGTCGGTGCCAAGGCGGCTCTGCGGGCTCTGTGCGTCGTAATGATGTCGTCATGTCTGTTCTCCGTCGCCCGGGCCCCTACGGGCGCAGTCCCGGCGCCGGAACACCGCCGGTGAATGGGGGTGATCCCTCGGGAGCGGCCTACACCGGGGTGCTGGCGGGAATGGATTGAGCGCTCGCGCCGGCCATTGCGCGCATCACCGGTGCGGCCGTTCCACGCACCGGCGAGCCGCGCGGCCGACAAGGGCATCGACGCCACCGAGCAGGCACCGCGCGCGGCCGGCACGACTGCGAGTGGAGGCGCATCTGGCACGGTGTGGGACCTGGCGGGGATGGGGTCAGGACTTGTCCGCCACAAACCTCAGCACAGAACCGAGGGCTTGCCCGAGGTGGCCGGGCCGAGGCGGCGAGCGCGTGAGCGCCGTCGCCGATGCCCCGGCCCTTGGGGTCCAGGGGGCAACGCCCCCGGCGCACGGAGTTCGTAGCGAAGCGAAGAACTCCTAAGTGCGCCCTTCGCTTCGCTCGGGCGTTTGGGTCCCACCCTGCGGAGGAGATGTACGAGTTACGTCACCTAGCAAGAGCACATCATGCCTACTATCGATGACCGGATCGCCGCCGCCGAAAAAAGGCTCAAACAGCTCCAGACGCAGCGAGAGCAGATCGGGGCCCGTCAGCTTGCCCGCGTCCTCAAGGGCCAGCGGGCAGATGACACACGACGCAAAATCCTCACAGGCGCGGTGGTGCTCGCCGCCGTAGAGCATGGCGAGGATGGGTGGTCGCGGGAGGCTCTGATGGCGCTACTGAGCGCCAGACTCACGCGCCCTGATGACCGGGCGCTGTTTAATCTGCCTGCGCAGTAGATGGCGATCTACCACCTGTCCGCAAAAGCGGTATCGCGTTCGGCAGGCCGGTCTGCCACTGCGGCAGCAGCCTATCGCGCAGCTGAGTGCATCGAGGACGAACGGACAGGGCAACAACATGACTACACCCGAAAGCGCGGTGTAGAGTGCACGGAGATCGTCGTGCCTGACGGCCAGCCCTGTCCTGACCGGCCGACCCTCTGGAACCTGGCAGAGATGGCCGAGCGGCGCAAGGATGCGTGCGTGGCGCGGGAGATTGAGATCGCCCTCCCCTCAGAGATCACCGCCGAGCGGCGTCACGCCCTCGCCGTCGGCTTCGCCCGCACGCTGGCCACAGAGCGTGGCTGTGCGGTGGATGTATGCATCCATGCGCCCAGCAAGGATGGGGATGAGCGCAATCACCACGCGCACTTGCTGATGTCGACCAGGACGGTGCGGCGGCTCGAGTCCGGCGCGATCGTCCTCGGGGCAAAATGTGAGCAGGAGCGGGCCGGGCGTGATCGAATAGCCGACCTGGCGACGATCCGCGAGCGGTGGGCGGCGATGTGCAATGCAGCCCTGCAGGACGCCGGTCACGCCGCCCGCGTCGATCATCGGACGCTCAAGGCACAGGGCATCGACCGCGAGCCGACGCGGCATATGGGCCCTACCGCTATCGCGCTCGAGCGCCGCGGAGAAAAATCGCGCAAGCGACAGGATTGGGAGGCCGAGGCGGCCGAGCGGCTCTCGGCGGCCCGAGAGGTCGGTGAGCAGGAGCGCGGTGCCGCCGCGCTCGACCGTGCGATCCTCGACACGTCCTCTGACCTCGCACAGGCCCGCGCCGCGCGCGACCAGGGACAGGCGTCACAGTCTGCGGCGGTCATCGCGCAAGGTTTGTCACCAGCCGCTCGCCGCGCCGTCATCCAGCATGGTGTGCGCGTCATGGATTTGCCCGACGGCACCCACTGGTTGACGGTCCACGCGGGCGACGGCGCCGTGCGCGGTATCGCCCGCGGCGGTGCCGATCAGCGCCACCTGGCCGCGCGCGTAGCCGCAGCACTCCCTGCGGCGGTGCGACAGGCCGAGTCTCAGCGCTCGGACGAGCAGGCTAAGCGAGAACAAACGACAGACGACCCTCGCCTCAACAACAGGAGCCGCGCACAGGAGGACACGGGAGCGGAGCGGGACCCTGGACAGAGAGAATCCCGGCGTGAGGCACCGCCGACACCGGCAGAGCTCGATGCCGCACGAGAGGCGCTTACAGAGTACGCAGCCCGACACCGGATCACGCTCGACATGCCTGCTGCCATCAGCTTAGCGACCAAAGGACTGCGCGACGAGTGGGTGGCGGCGGGAACTGGCACGCAGAGGCAGTACATGGCACTCCGCCAGGTCCGGCGTGAGGCGGAGCGTGCGGCTCGAGGGCGGCTTCGGCGCACTCGCCGCGATGGCACCACCGCCCCTCCTGAGTCGAGAGACAGCATTAGCGGCATGCGACATCTGAGGCGCGGCTATTGGTCCGCAGAGCTTGCCGCAGCGCGGGCCTGCGGCCTGCATTACGAGTGGGACTCCGAGGCGCGGGTCCGACGGTATCGCGACCGCCAGGGGCGCGAGGTGTTCCTGGCTGAGCGGCACCGGATAGAGATGCTCGAGCATGACTCCACCGCGGAACACGCAGCGCTCAAGATCGCCTCCGCGAAATGGGGCGGCAAGGTGCAAATTCAGGGCTGCGCCGAGTTCCGCGAGCGCGCCGCCCGCCTCGCGGCTCGTGAAGGCATCCGTGTCATCGACTCCGATCTCGCGGACATCCTCCGCGACGAGCAGGAGCGCATGCGCCGGGGCGAGCCGCCGCGGGCGCAACCGGCCGCCGAGCGAGACCTTCGGGCAGATGAGCTCGCGCGAGCGCAGAGCGTCACACAGCAGCTCATCCGCGACATGGTGAACGGCGGAGACTTTGCGTGCTCGGAGGCCGAGTGGGCGCGGGCCTGCAGAGATGATGTTGATGTCGTCCGCGCCGAGTGCCGCAGGTGGACCGCCGCGGCGCTCGAGGCCGGGTGGACTGTCGACGCGGAGGCGCTCGCGGTCGCCGGCCTGGATGGCTCGGCCGCACCGCCGGAGCGGCGCACCAGCCAGGATCTCGGGCGGTGAGCGCACAGGAGAACCGCGAGGCTGCCGCGGCGGTCGAGGCCCTGCACGCCATTTCCTGGTGCCTGCGGGCTGTGGCGCAGGGGTGGACCCTGGACCCCAGGGAGCGGACTGCCGCCCTGGCGCTATTGGCGCGCGGCATGGAGGGAATTTCCGCCGCCGACCTTCAGGCGGCCGTGAAGCTCCTGCGGGCGCCGCACCGGCTCGGCCGTCGGCAGCGGAATCGGGCCGCTGAACTGTCCGTGAGACTGGCAGAGCAGGCAGAGACACTTCTCACAGTCCCTTCCCGAAACCATCGTGGGCGCCCTGAATGAGCTTCAACAGTGTCTCACGCTGCATTGCATACGTGCTTCCAGATGTTCTCGAAGATCGCGGCTTGCTGTTCGATCTCATGCGCCGAGGGCGAGGGTAGCGGGAGGTCCGCGTCTCCAAGCGCCACGAGCAACTGAGCGTAATCCCGCAACCCCAGGAGCCGGCTCGCATCGCGGCGCGCGAGGTAGCCTCCGGAATAGGCCACCAGAGGGTCTTCCACGGGATCATCCGCGGCCACCAGGCCACCTTCCGCTTCGAGACGGGCTTGACCGACTCGAGCACTTCCATCTTGGCGTTGCGGACTTCCCAGAGATCCACCGCGCCCTGCATCGCGAGCCAGCCTTCCGGGCTCGTATCGAGCAATCTCCCGAGCCTCCGGGCTGCGCCGTGATGGTTATCGGAGAGACTTGTATTTCGTATGCCCCGCGTGAGGGCTGCGCGCGATCAAGCCACCTGGCGCGGCGGCCGCTTGGCCGTGCCGCTTCATTTCTCACTGCGCCATCTCGGGCGGGAGGACGCTCTGCGGTGAGAGTTCACGCACTCCTGACAGATGACCGACGGCTAGATGGCATCCTGAGGGAAGCCATCGCTTCGCATCACGGACAACGATAGGCCACACCTTCCCCTATCGCATAGCTAGTTATGAACAGGGTGTTTCCACCCAGGCCGACAGTTTGATTGCGAAGCTCGCCGATGGGGTTTGCGTAAAAGTGCCCGTACTTTGGTTCGCTTGGCGGCAAGCGCACATTACCCACGGCAGTGCAGCCTGCCACGTCTTGGGCCTTCGATGTGACCCTCACTTTACTAGCCCCAGGCACAAGGGTGACCGTAGTGACGCCGCATCCGCTCAGCAGCAATGCCGAAGCGAGGACGACAACGGCCCTTTTCCTCACGATCATGGCGGTAGCCTCCGGCGACAGTTGCAATTTTGCATTGCAGCTTACCACTTTGCGACGGTTGTCGTCCCGTCCGTTTCGTTGCTACAGGCGGATTCGACCCATCTTGTGCACACGCTGCGCGCCATTACAACTTGACAAGGAAGTGAGCTTCAGCTATTCCGGGAAAAGAACGTACGTACCATAGACGTTGTCGAGATAGGGAAGCAAGGTTACTGGGCCGGTATATGGTGGGGAATCGGTTGTGGATGGCGTATACACCGTAACCGTGGCGTTTTGCGTCGATCCCGTCGTCGACGAAGTGTTCCATTTGTTCTCCCATGTCCACTGGTAGCTCACCTTGAGGCCAAAATTGCCGAACTTACCGCCCGTCTCAGCAGTGACCGAATGCGAGTCCTCTACTCCGCTTACCGCTGTCGTCGTCGAGCTTGTGCTGACCGTATAGGTGGTGTGTGTCGGCGGAGACTGCGGCGCGTAAGGAAACGACACTCCGGTTACCGGCGTAAACCTAGACATGGTATCCGGATCAAGTGTCGGGTCAGCCGCAAATGGGTCGGCCGCCAAAATACTAGCGTAGTCAGTGCTCTGCAGCCCCGGCGTCCCGGGTCCGTTCCACGTCGTGTCCCACGAGCGGCTCAAGCTGCTCAACGTACCTGGTGCGATTCCCGACGTGTCTCCCGCCTCCAGAGCTTGGAGCTGAGAGACGGTCAACGACACAACATCGGGAGCGCCCGTTTCACTGGCCGGATCCCTCGTGTCAACCGCGAGGTCTGCCACATAGACGGCCGCAGTCGTGCTGTCGTAGTAGTACGGCACCATGGGGTTTAGCCATATCGCAATTCTATCGTATTCGTGATTGACACCATCTGGCGCGGTCGTGCACCCTGGAACGGAGTAATTTTCAGACGTAGTCGTACTCGTCTTTATATCTGTTCCGCTCGTCGACGTTGATGTCCAGTTACCGGTTAATGACCACTCGTAAGAGAACCCTTTTATAATGCTGCCGCTGTCGCTAGCCGTGGCCGTGATAGAAGTACTGAAACTCTGGCTTATCGATGTATCAGTAGAACTAATGTACGAGGTGCCATACTGAATCAGGTTTCCGGAATTCCCACAGGGAGGTGCATAAAACACTCCCAGAATCGCGTATTTCGGCTCAACGTATGCATCCGCCGGTGGGGTGAACGACACATCAATCTGTGCCATGTAGTCAGTACCGTTCACCTGAAAATAATACGTTAATATGTTGGATCCAGGCACGTTAGGGTCGACGATGAAGCACTGAGAACCGCTCACGCCGACAAACGTAGTACTGTATGTGGTCGGAGCAGTAGAGATTGTTCCTATATCTCTCGACCCCACATATTGTCCCGAGGGCCCCGTCGCCCCTCCATAGCCGGCAGCCGCCCAGCAATTTGCCCACGCAGGTGAGGCGTAGCCCGTAAACCCGACGATCAGTGCGACCAACGCAAGCCATTTGGCATTGACGGTGTTCATGGATTTCCCCCTGGTAATGGGCTTCCTACATTACTGTTGCCACATGCTGCATTTCGCGGAACGGGCATAGTTGACCGTGACAGGTGCCTCGCCACGTCGCACTCGGGATCGCCGGTCTTGAGCTTCACCACTTCTCGGCCACGTTCCACCGATGCGTCGGCGTCACGTTCGACCGTGTATGCTTTCCGCATGCCGATCACCTCACCACTCGAGTGAACGGAGCGCTGACCGTCAGTTCGCCCAAGGCTGATTCACCACAGCAAAGACCACGCTCGTGGGAATACACGCACAAAGCAGCGCATCGCAGCTGGAAGTATCGCCTGCAGCATGTGCACGAGCCGTTAAGACTTGCCTAACGGCTGCTATGGCAGCGCAATAACCTAGAAAAATCGGGAGGGTAAAATACGTCAGATGCGAAGAGCACCGTGCAGCGTCGTCCGCACCCAACTCCGGTCAGGCGAGATTTCGGGGAGTTCTTCTTGGAATCAGGTTGAGACCGCTGGCCGACGAAACACCCATTGATCATTGTGATCCCCCTGTACGGCTCTCAGGCAAGTCATCCTCGTCCGGAGGAACTGCCAAACAAGCCTCGTTCCGGACCACCCAGCGTATACGCCGACCCTCGCCCAAGGTCAAGAGTGAGTTCATGAATGTTTCGTGTCACTCCGACCCCATCTCCGCGCAACATAAGCCGCTGGCCACGATGTCCGGCGTTCTTGGGGCCTGTTCGGTGTTATGCGCATCCGGCACCGGTTTCCCAAATGCTGAATGTCCGGATCAGCCATTGAATGGCAGCTGTGTATACGTTCGCCGCTCGGACGTGTTGGTCGACATCAGCCACTTCGTTGCTAGCCCTACAGGATCGTCTGGCCTGTTCCCGCAGTGGACGCAGCAAGCCGCCACCGAAAACGTGCAGCCATCCTTTTCTGCGATTCTGCAAGCTGGCCGGCCTGGCCTCTCGCCCGCCTCGGCCGCCGTCAAATTCAGACCTCCTGACATAGCCGCTTTTCAAAATGTCCGGTTTCGGGGCCGTCAGGGGGCGGAGGCGGCGCCGCGGTGGGCCGGTGTACCGGGGAAGGCGAGCCCGATGAGTGGCGGCGGACGGACG
>JAJZZR010000433.1 GCA_021797465.1 Pseudomonadota bacterium
CCCCAGGGACCGGAGAGCTCGCGCCGGGCGAAGCCTGTCATACTGGAAATCATCTGGTTAACGCTACGCTCCCGGCGCGGTAGGATGATATAAAGCTGCCCCGAACTTTAGCAGATATAAAGGGATGCGCTTGCGGATCGACTACGCCGAAGTCAGCTTGCAGGGCGGACGGGGGGAGAATCAGGATCGCGTCGCCGTCGCGGCGAGCGAGCACGCGGCGCTGCTGATCATCGCCGACGGAATGGGCGGCTATGCCGATGGCGCCCGCGCCGCGCAGATCACCCGGCAGACCGTGCTCGATGCGTTCGCGCACACTCCGCAGCCGTTGTTCGATCCCCTGGGTTTTCTGCACCTGACGCTGGGGCGCGCCCATGAGGAAGTCGTCAAGCTCGGCGCGCAGGCGCCGATCGATCAGCGCCCGCGGGCCACGTGCGCGCTGTGCCTGATTCAGCAGGGCGCGGCCTGGTGGGCACATATCGGTGACAGCCGGATCTATCATTTCCGCGGCGGACGACTCATCGGCCGCAGCCGCGATCACAGCCACGTGGAAGGGCTGCTGCGCGAGGGGCTGATCACCGCCGAGCAGGCGCAGGCGCATCCGATGCGCAACTACGTCGAGTGCTGCCTGGGCGGCGGGGTCATCCTGCCGGACATGGCGATCACCCGCCGCCGCCCGCTCGAGCCCGGCGATGCGCTGCTGGTGTGCAGCGATGGACTCTGGGGACCGTTGAAGGACGAGGAGATCGCCGCGGCGCTGTGCGCTGCGGGGAGCCCGATACGCGAGAAGCTCATGACGCTCGCTCGCCGAGCGGTGAAGCGCGCCGGATCCGGAAGCGACAACACCTCGGCGGCGGCACTGCAGTGGCACGGAGAGACGCAATGACCGTAGACATAGGTGGTTTTACCCGATCGGGTGGCCGCGCCCCCGATCAATTGCGGCCCGTGACCTTCACGCGCCGCTTTGCCAAGCACGCCGAAGGGTCGGTGCTGGTGGAATTCGGCGACACGCAGGTGCTGTGTACCGCCAGCGTCGAGGATACGGTGCCGGCATTCTTGCGCGGCAAAGGGCAGGGCTGGATCACCGCCGAATACGGCATGCTGCCGCGCTCGACGCACACGCGCTCGGCCCGCGAGGCCGCGCGCGGCAAGCAGAGCGGACGCACGCAGGAGATCCAGCGGCTGATCGGCCGCTCGCTGCGCGCGGTCGTCGATCTGAAGGCGCTCGGCGAGCGCACGATCCTGATCGATTGTGACGTGCTGCAGGCCGACGGCGGGACTCGGACCGCTTCCATCGCCGGCGGCTACGTCGCCTTGGCGCAGGCCTGCCGCGGTCTGCTGCGCAGGCGGTCGATCTCGGCCGATCCACTGCATGGCCAGGTGGCGGCGATCTCCGTCGGAATCGTGGGCGGGGTGCCCGTGCTGGATCTGGACTACCAGGAGGATTCGCACGCCGAGGTCGATATGAACGTCGTCATGAACGACGGCGGAGCGTTCATCGAGCTGCAGGGCACGGCGGAGGGCCATGCGTTTCGCCGCCACGAGCTCGATGCGATGCTGGCGCTCGCCGCGGGTGGTATCGAGCAGCTCTTCCCGTTGCAGAGCCGGGCGGTCGAGACATGACCGGCCGAATCCGCATCCTCGGCGGCGTAGCTCGCGTCCGCTGCGAATCCCGTTGAGTCTTGCGCATCGCGCATGAAGATCGTCCTTGCCAGCGGCAACCCGGGCAAGCTCCGCGAGCTCGGCGAATTGCTCGGGCCGCTCGGTATCGGGGTCGTGCCCCAGATCGCGTTTGGTCTGACGACGCCGCCCGAGACCGGGACGACTTTTTGTGAGAATGCGCTGCTGAAGGCCCGGTTTGCGGCCCGGCAGACGGGGCTGCCGGCGCTTGCCGACGATTCCGGTATCGAGGTCGACGCGCTGCACGGCCGCCCCGGAGTGTACTCGGCGCGCTATGCGGGCGAGGGGGCGAGCGACGAGGACAACCTGCGCAAGCTCCTGGCAGCGCTCGACGGGGTGCCCGAGAGCGAACGCGGGGCGCGTTACCGCTGTGTCGTGGCACTCGTACGCGGCCCGGATGATCCCGAGCCGCTGATTGCCGAAGGGACTTGGGAAGGCCGCATCGCGCGGGCGCGGCGCGGCGCCGGCGGCTTCGGCTACGACCCGATTTTCGTGCCCCGGAACTCGGCGCGCACCGCGGCGGAGTTCTCGGCGGTGGAAAAGAACGCGGTGAGCCACCGTGGTCAGGCCTTGCACGCGCTGGCTGCCCTCGCCGCTTCACGGCTCACGCGCACGCCCGGCTCCGGTTCGCCCCGACGCGGCCGATTGTTCATCCTGGCGGCCCCTTCCGGTGCGGGGAAGACCTCGTTGGTCCGTGAGCTGCTGGTGCGCAAGCCCGATCTGCGGCTCTCGATCTCACACACGACCCGGCCGAAGCGCGTCACCGAGGTCGACGGACGGGAATATCACTTCGTGAGCGTCGAACAATTCAAGCGCATGGCGGACGAGGGCCGCTTTCTTGAGCACGCCCGAGTATTCGACAATTACTACGGAACCGCGCGTGAGCCGGTGGAGGCGCGTTTGGCCGGCGGCGGCGACCTGGTTCTGGAGATCGATTGGCAGGGTGCCCGCCAGGTGCGTCGGGCGCTCCCGGAGTCCGTAACGATCTTCGTGCTGCCACCTTCGCGTGCCGCCCTCGAGCAGCGCTTGCACGGCCGAGCCACAGACTCCGCCGAGGTGATTGCGCGCCGGCTGAGCGATGCCGTGAGCGATATGACCCATTGGAGTGAGTTCGACTACGTCGTGGTGAACGACGATTTCGAGCAGGCCGTGGACGACCTGGTGCGGATCATCGAGGAGCGGGGCGGCCCACTGGCGGCCTCCCGGCGGGGACTCGAGCCGCTTCTCGCCCAGCTGCTGGCCTGAACCCCTGCGATTGCCGTATAGTAGCCTCCCTTTCCGCGCGTCCGCAGCGCCCGTCACCCCATCATCACCGAAGTACCGCCATGGCCCGCATCACCGTCGAAGATTGCCTGCAGAACGTCGATAACTTGTTCCAGCTGGTGATTCTGGCCGCACAGCGTGCCCGGCGGCTCGCCAATGGCGCCGAGCCGACCCTGCCGCTGGAAAACGACAAACCCACGGTCCTCGCGCTGCGCGAGATCGCCGCGGGCAACGTCACGCTCGAAATGCTTCGTGAGCCCGAGCCGCCGGCCGAGCCGCCGCCGGGGGGGCCGGAGCTGGACATGCAGACGGCCTTCCGCGCGCCGCAGTTCGGCCTGGGCGAGCACTAGCCACGGAGCGGCCGCGCGCGTGATATGGAGTATGCGTCTTCCCTGCTCGGGTTGCTTCCCGGCGGAAGGCGTACCCCTGGGCTGAAGGAATTGCTCGCCACTGTCGGCGGCTATCTGCCGCCGGAGCAGGTGGCGCGCATCCGCGAGGCGGCGGAATTCGGGGCATCGGCCCATCAGGGCCAGAAGCGTCGCTCCGGCGAGCCATTCATCGCCCATCCGGTGGCCACCGCGGCGATCCTGGCAGATCTGCGCCTGGACGCCGATACCCTCATCGCGGCCATTCTCCACGATGTCATCGAGGACACTCCAACCCCCAAGGATCAGCTTGCCGCCCACTTCGGCGCCGACGTGGCCGAGCTCGTCGACGGGGTGACCAAGCTCGATGCGATTCAGTTCAAGAGCCGCGAGGAAGCGCAGGCGGAATCGTTTCGCAAGATGTTGCTGGCGATGGTGCGCGACCTGCGCGTCATCCTGGTCAAGCTCGCCGACCGCACGCACAACATGCGCACGATCCAGTCGATGCCGCCGCATCGGCGCCGGGCGATCGCGCGCGAGACGCTGGAGATCTACGCGCCCATCGCCGAGCGCCTGGGCCTGTACAGCCTGAAGCTCGAGCTCGAAGAGCTCGGGTTCCGCGCGCTGTATCCGCGGCGCTACCGCGTGCTGGAGCACGCCCTGCGCAAGGCACGGGGCAATCAAAAGGAGTTTCTGAAGAAAATCGAGCGCCAACTGTCCGTGGCGCTCGCCAAGCACGGCATCCCGGCACGCGTGGAGATGCGCGAGAAGCATCTGTACAGCATTTACAAGAAAATGCTGCGCAAGCGCGCCTCGCTCGCCGAGATCGTCGATGTCTACGGGCTGCGCATCATCGTCGATGAGCTGGATACCTGTTACCGCACCATCGGCGTGGTCCACTCGGTGTTCCGGCCGATGCCCGGGCGCTTCAAGGATTACATCGCCATTCCTCGGGTCAACGGCTATCAGTCCCTGCATACCACGCTGTTCGGCCCCAACGCCGTGCCGATCGAGGTTCAGATCCGCACCGAGGACATGGATCGTGTCGCAAAGTCGGGCATCGCCGCGCACTGGAAGTACAAGACAGGGGAGGTCGCCGGCTCGGTCCAGCAGGAGAGCGCGCGCGAGTGGCTCTCCGGTCTGGTGGCGCTGCAGGAGGACGGCAACTCCGAGGAGTTCCTCGAGAGCGTCAAGGTCGATCTGTACCCCGACAAGGTGTACGTGTTTACCCCGAAGGGCCGGATTCTCAGGCTTCCCAGCGGCGCAACCGTGGTCGATTTCGCCTACGCGGTCCACACCGACGTCGGCAATCGCTGCGTCGCCGCCAAGGTGGATCGGCGGCTGACGCCGCTGCGCACGGTGCTGCGCAATGGGCAGACGGTGGAGATCATCACCGCCAAGGGTGCGGTGCCCAATCCGGCCTGGGTGGGCTTCGTGGTCACGGCCAAGGCGCGCAGCGCGATTCGTCATTACCTGAAAGGTCTGCGCCGCACCGAAGCGATCGCCCTCGGCCAGCGGCTGCTGACCCAGGCGCTCGCGGAGTCTCGCCTGTCGTTCGAGGACGTCGCCGCCGGGGCGTGCGCGGCGGTGCTCGGTGAGCTCGGCATGCAGGACATGAACGAGTTGTACGAGAAGATCGGGCTCGGCGAGCGGCTCGCGCCGCTGGTGGCGCGCCGCTTGCTGCCGGCCGTCGCCGAGCCGGGTGCCTCGATGCCCGCGCCGCTCGCGATCGCCGGCACCGAGGGACTGCTCGTCAGCTATGCGCGCTGCTGCTTCCCGCTGCCGAATGATCCGGTGTTTGCATTTCTCTCCAGCGGCCGCGGCGTGGTGATTCACCGCGACCGCTGCGTCAACGTCGAGGATTACCGCAAGCATCCCGAGAAATGGCTGCCGGTGAGCTGGCAGAGCGCACCGGAACGCCTGTTCAGCTCCGAGATCCGGGTCGATGTGGTCAACCGCACCGGCGTGCTCGCGCACGTGGCCGCCGCGATCGCCAGCGCCGACACGAACATCCATCATGTCTCGATCGAGGAGCAGGAAGGCGATGCGTCGATCCTGACTTTCGAGCTGAAAGTGCGTGACCGCAAACAGCTCGCGCGCGTCATGCGAGTCATCCGCCGCCTGCCGGACGTCACTCGGGTCAGCCGCACGATCGCCGCGCACGCGCGCGACAAGCGTTCAGACACCGACGAGCTCGACGAATCGGATTCGAGTTCCCACACCGAATGAGGACCCGCATGACACACAGAATCATTCATACCGACGAGGCGCCGCCGGCGATCGGCACCTATTCCCAGGCGGTCCGCGCCGGCGATACGGTCTATCTCTCCGGCCAGATACCGCTCGATCCGGCCACCAAGGAACTGGTTGGCGGGGGTATCGAGGCGGAGATTCGCCGGGTGTTCGACAATCTCGACGCGGTGGCCCGCGCGGCCGGCGGCACGCTGGCACAGGCGGTCAAAGTGAACATCTATCTGACCGATCTCGCGCACTTCGCCAAGGTCAACGAGATCATGGCGCAGTATTTTCCGCAGCCGTACCCGGCGCGGGCCGCGGTCGGCGTGGCGCAACTGCCGCGTGGCGCGCGCGTCGAGGCGGAGTGCATTCTGCATCTTGGCTGAGGCGGCGGGCATAAGCGCTGCGAGCGAACAGCGGCCGGTGACGGCGCTGCGCGGTGTCGGCGCGCAGCTCGCCGAGCGGCTGCGCCGCCTCGGCGTCGCGCGGGTGCAGGACCTGTTGTTCGTCCTGCCGGTGCGCTATGACGACCGCACGACCCTGAGAAAAATCGGCGAGTTGTCGCCCGGAATGCGCACCCTCGTGCAAGGCGAGATTCAGCTCACCGAAGTGGTCTATCGCCGCCGCCGGCAGCTGCTGACTCGCCTCTCGGACGGGTCGGGGTTCCTGACACTGCGGTTCTTTCATTTCTCGGAGATGCAACATAAAGGCCTGGCGCGCGGCACGAGGCTGCGCTGCTTCGGAGAAGTCCGGCGCGGACCGCTGGGCCTGGAGATGGTCCACCCGGAGTATCGGCGCATCGCCTCGGAGTCCGAGGCGGTGGAGGAGACCCTGACGCCCTTGTATCCTCTCACGGAAGGGGTGACTCAGGGGCGGTTGCGCGCCCTGATTACGCAGGCGCTCGGCGAGCTCGACGCCGCGGGCGTGCACGACTGGCTGCCGGGTGAAGTGACGGAGAATCTGGCGCTGCCGTCGCTGCGCGACGCCCTGCGCTACGTGCACCGGCCGCCGCGCGACGCGCGGCTCGCCGAGCTGTCCGCGGGGCGCCACCCCGCGCAGCGGCGTCTGGCGTTCGAGGAGTTGCTCGCCCATCAAACGAGCCTGCGTCTGCTGAAGCGGGCGGCCAAGACCGATCCGGCCCGCCCGCTGGCCGATGAGCAAGGACTCGAGGCGCGATTACTGGCCTCGCTGCCGTTCCGGTTGACCGGTGCTCAGGCGCGCGCGTTGGCCGAAGTCGACACCGATCTGTGCGCCGAGCGGCCAATGGTGCGGCTGGTGCAAGGTGACGTCGGCTGCGGCAAGACGGTCGTGGCGGCGCTCGCCGCGGCGCGCGCCGCCGGCAGCGGTGCGCAGGCGGCGCTGATGGCTCCGACGGAACTGCTGGCCGAGCAGCATGCCCGCAACTTCCGCGCGTGGTTCGAGCCGCTCGGACTGCCCGTGGCGCTGCTGGCGGGCACGCAGCCGGCGCGCACGCGGCGCAGCGCTCTCGAGGCGGTCGCTTCCGGCGAGGTGCGCCTCGCTGTCGGAACTCACGCGCTCTTCCAGGAAGGGATCGCATTCTCGAATCTCGCGCTGGTGATCGTCGACGAACAGCACCGCTTCGGGGTACAGCAGCGCCTGCGCCTGCAGGAGAAGGGCCGGGCTGAGGGGCGCTTCCCGCATCAGCTCATCATGACGGCCACACCGATCCCCCGCACGCTGGCCATGACCGCCTATGCGGATCTCGACGTCTCGGTGATCGACGCTCTTCCGCCCGGACGTACACCCGTGCAAACGGTGGTGGTCCCCGAGCAGCGGCGTGACGAAGTGGTGGCGCGGGTCGCGCAGGCCTGCCGCTCGGGACGACAGGTCTACTGGGTCTGCCCGCTCATCGAGGAGTCCGAGGAACTGCGCTCGCAGGCGGCCGAGGAGACCGCCACGGTGTTGGCCGAAGCGCTGCCCGAGGCGCGCGTCGGGCTGGTTCACGGCCGCCTGTCCTCGGCAAAGAAGGACGAGATGATGCTGACGTTCCAGGCGGGGCGCGTGCAGGTGCTGGTGGCCACCACCGTCATCGAGGTGGGGGTCGATGTGCCGAACGCCACGCTGATGGTGATCGAAAACGCCGAGCGCATGGGACTGGCGCAGCTGCATCAGCTGCGCGGGCGGGTCGGGCGCGGCGCGGTGGCGAGCACCTGCGTGCTGCTCTACCGGGCGCCCCTGTCGCACTTGGCGCGCCTGCGCCTGCAAGTCATGCGCCGCACCAACGACGGATTCGAGATCGCGAGGCGGGATCTGGAACTGCGCGGTCCGGGCGAGCTGCTCGGCACGCGCCAGACGGGACTCGCGCAGATGCGCGTGGCGGACCTGATGCGCGATGCGGATCTGCTGCCGCGCGTGCAGGCGGCGGCGGAGGTGCTGCTTGCGCGCTATCCGGATACTATCGCGGCGCTCTCGGCGCGCTGGGTCGCGGGGGGCGAGCAATACGGGAGAGTCGGGTAAGCGATGTCGGCCACCATCGATCAGATCGGATCACCGCCCCGTGGCGAGGCACCCTGGTATCGCCGGCTGGCGCGGCGGCTGCAGGAGTATGGCCGGTTGGCGCGGCTCGGCCGGCCGATCGGCACCTGGCTGTTGCTGTGGCCAGCGTTGTGGGCATTGTGGATCGCCGGTGCCGGACGGCCGCGCCCGTTGGTCCTCGGAATCTTCGTTCTTGGCGTGTTCGTCATGCGCGCCGCGGGCTGCATCATCAACGACTTTGCCGATCGCGACATCGATCCGCGCGTCAAGCGCACGCGTGACCGTCCGCTGGCCGCGCGCAGGGTGTCCCCCACGGAGGCGCTGACGCTGTTCGTCGTGCTGATGCTGCTGGCGCTGTGGCTGGTGACGCGGCTGAACCACCTGACCATCGAGCTGGCGCTGATCGGCGCGGCGCTCACCGCTTCCTATCCGTTCGTGAAGCGCTTCTTTCCGCTTCCGCAGCTGTATCTCGGCCTGTCGTTCGGCGGCTGGAGCATTCCGATGGCGTTCGCGGCACAGCGGAACGTGGTGCCGCGGCTCGCCTGGGTGCTGTACATCGCCGGCGTGCTGTGGGCGGTGATCTACGACACCATGTACGCCATGGTCGATCGTGACGACGACCGCAAGATCGGTATCCAATCGAGCGCCCTGCTGTTCGCGGATCTCGATCGGCTGCTGATCGCAGTGCTGCAGGTGATGATGCTGGCGGCGCTGGCGCTGCTGGGGCGTGACCTGCATTACGGCCGCTGGTACGACGGCGGGCTGCTCGTCGCGGCACTGCTGTTTGCCTATCAGCAATGGCTGATCCGCAAGCGCGAGCCCAACGCGTGCATGCAGGCCTTTCTCAACAACAACTACGTCGGCATGGCGATTTTCGTCGGCCTGGCGCTGCACTACGTGTACGCGCGCTGAGCGACCTGCAACTTTCGGGCGCCGGCCGGGTTCTTGGCCGGTGGGCGCACCGCGCGGCGGGGCATTGCGAAGCGAGGCGAGTCATGAACGAGAATACCAACAGCGGCCCGGGCGCCGCCGCGACCGACACTCCAGGCGGCGGGCAAATGGTCTACTGCCGAGCCTGCGGCCGGCGGATTCACAGCAGTGCGACGAGCTGTCCGGGGTGCGGCGCGCGGCAGATGGTCGCTGACGAGTCGCACCGGATCATTCTGCCGGCGTTCCTGCTCTGTCTGTTGCTCGGCTCCCTCGGGGCCCACCGCTATTACGTCGGCAAGATCGGCACGGGTCTGCTCATGCTCGTCACCGCGGGCGGGCTGGGCATCTGGGTGCTCATCGATCTGATCATGATTCTCGCCGGATCTTTCCGGGACATCGACGGCAAGACGCTGCGGCGCTGGACGTGACGGCCGCGCCCGCCGGTGCCGAAACATGCGCGATGTTGCGCCTGTCGGTGGCCCAGCGGGCGTGCTCCGCTGCCGTCCGTTACTGACGCAAGAGTCGTGCGCGCAGGGAATCGTAGATTGGTTCGTCGCCGAGCAAAGTCGGTACGAGCATCGCGGCGAAACACGCCACCATCATCGGCAACAGCATCGAGGCATTGCCGGTCATTTCACTCACCAACACGATGCCGGTGACCGGGGCGCGCACGATTCCGGTGAACAGCGCCGCCATCGCGACCAGCGCGAATCCCACCGGCTCGATGCCCATGCCCGGCAGCGCGAGCGCGCACAACTTGCCGATCCACAGGCCGAGCACGGCGCCGAGAACGAGCAAAGGCGCGAACAATCCGCCCGGGGTTC
>JAJZZR010000334.1 GCA_021797465.1 Pseudomonadota bacterium
GCCGCCGGCGGACAGTTCCATGCGCTCGCGCAGGTGAAACGCGTGGTAGTTCGTGATGACGATGCGCGCGTGCTGCATCTCGGGCAGCAGGTCATGGGGCACGAGCTCGCGCTCGCGGTAGTAGCTGTCGGGATCGTTCGGCTGGAGCACCCGCAGGCGGTCCTTGATCGTCAGGCCCGGCGCCACGATCAGAAATCCCCGGGTGAAGTGACGGCTGCCGGGGCTGCGGACCGCGTTCAACGTCTGCCAGGCGATCAGCATGGCCATGACGGTGGTCTTGCCGGCGCCGGTGGCGAGCTTCAAGGCCAGCCGGTTGAGCTCGGGATTGGCGTCGCGGTTGGCCCCGGCCAGATGCTCGAGCAACACTCTGCCCGCACTGACTTTGGGCGCCACCTCCGTCAGCCAGATCGCGGTTTCCACAGCTTCGACCTGACAGAAAAAGGGCCGCACGCCGCCAAAGTCGTGATGGCGCCAGTGCTTCAGGAGCCGCGCGGTTTCCGGGGTGACCAGCCAGGAGCCCTCGGGGAGCTTGCGCCAGGCATCCACCGCGCCGCGCACCTGGTTGATGATGGAGGTGAGGTCATACCGCTGAGTGGCGCTCGACAGTCCCCGGCCGTCCTCGAACTCGAGATCGGCCTGACTGGCCTTGCGCTTTTTGGGCTTCGGGATGGGCGTGATGAAGTCCGCCCGGCGCCGACGGGGGGCGATGTTCTGCGTCGGCTGCCCTGCGGTATCCAGTTCCCAATGGCGCGAGGGATAGTCGTAGGGTGAATTGAGTATGGGCTGCCGAAAGAAATCCTCGGACATGCTGCTGGCCTATCCCCGCTGGCGCTCATTCGTTGTTGCGGTGCAGTTTGCCGCAATTGCCGAGGGACCGCTACGTAAGGGCGTGCGGCTATTGCCTACCGCCTGACCTACCGCCTGAGCGGACGCATGGACCGGCGTGCTCGGCGGTACGGACCTGATCGCTTGCGTGCGGTACGCGTCCGGATCTTCTACATGCGCTTTGCGGGTCATCGAGGTCGATTCATTTGAGGATACGTTGATCCGTCACGTCGAATCGATAAGACTCGTCCGTCCAATCCGGGAATATGACCAGATTGGTGCCGCGACTGCGGGCGGACGGTACGAGCATGCCGTCGAACCCGAACCAGGTGACGAGCCGGCCGATTTCCTGGCTGAATTTCATATCGTCGGCGAAGAGCTGCGCGGGACCGATGCCGATGCGCTCGAGCTCGGGAAGGATTGGCGCGAGATCGACGGTCGCCGCCAGGCCGACATCAATCTCGTACAGCGTCTTGCGCAGTTGCGGCTTGATTGGTCGGGGCTGGCGAGAGAGGCCATAGTCCACTTCCGCGATGCATACGCTGGGCTCGAGGCACAGGTAAATCGCCGCAATATCCGGCGGGTTCCAGCGGGCGCCCCGTTTGTTCTCGCGATCGGGTGGATAGTCATTCAGCATCACCCGGAATGCCCGACCGCTCCAGGCCTTGCCCTCGAGGGAGGCCAGGATGCTTTCCAGTGGACGATCGGTCACGCCGGACTGCCCTCCCCGACTCTGCCGCCGGCCTCACACGAACGCGGAATCCTGCAAGCGCGCAATGACCGCGAGCACCTCTTTCATCCGGCCCTTGGCCACGAGGTCTGCCGGTCGTTGTCCGCTCAGTTGCGGATGGGGGGCGAACAGCCACAGCTTCGCCTCCTCGGGCTCGAAGAATTCGGCGAGGCGCTCGGTGAGGTAGTCGAACTCGAGCAGACGGTCGAGGTGTTCGGGCTGCGGATCGTTCTTGCCCGTGGTCCAGCGGGACAGCGTCTGCGGCGTCGCGCCGACCATCTCGGCGATGCTGTTTGAGCTGATGCGCGTTCGCTGCTTGATCGAATCAATTTTCTTGGCCACTGCGGAAGACATACTGAATTCACCGTCCCCTTGAGTCACGTGATGGAAAGTCAAGAATCCTGGCGCCCGGCCGTACTGAGGTATCTCGCTCGGTCTTGGGGCGACGCTGTTCGCGTTGCCGCTGCTGCTCTTGCTGCAGATCGAGGAGCGTCTCCTTGACCGACAGCATGCGTCGATGGGCGCCGTTGAAGGGCGGATGAGTCGCGCTCGCCCGGGAGAGCATATCGCACACCGGACTCACCATATGTTGCAGAAAATGCTCGGCGCGCATCGTCCGCGGCACTCTGGCGAGCTCGGCGTACTGCCGCTGACGTGCGAGCGTTGAGTGACGCCGATGATCGGCGAGCATATCGCGATACCCGTTCGGGCAACACGTGGGGTCTTTGCAGGCGAAATATGCCTTGCCGCGGCTCGAGCCCATGAGAGCCGCCGCGACCTTGTGATCCACGGTGGTCCCGAGCGCCTCCAGATAGAGCCGCTTCGGTGGCGAGAATGACGCGCCCCCACGGGCGGCGGGCTTTTGAATTCGGCTGATATCGAAGCTGTCGCCTAAGGTGATGCCGCTCTCGACCAGATCCACCGCCCCCAGCGCAAAGGCGGCCAGACCCGAGAATCCCGCCCGTTCGATCATGAGCGGCTTCTCGAGCGGGAAATCCCAGCACGCCTCGATGAAGTTTCTCAGCGCCTGTGGACCGGAGTCGTTCCCAAAGGGCTGGATCCGCAATGTCACCGAATCGATCGGGAGACGCGATAGAACGCGCCGCAGCAATGCCCGTCCGTTTCGGTCGTAGAAGACTTTGTGGTGGACGGCGAGCGGATAGATGATCCTGACGTTGGCTTGATCGGTGGCGTCGAGTCTGGCCCGCAGCACTCGCGTCAATTGGACGTCCACATCGATCCACGCACTGCCCGGCTCGGCAACGTAATGCGCGGGGGCCATGACCTCGGAGTACTGTCCGTCGGCGACTCGCTCGACGATGGCATCGACACATCGCTCGATGTTTTGCGGCGAGAAGTCCTCCGGTACGTGCGGAGCTGGATTGGCCCACGGCAGTTCGCGATAGCCGCTGGAGGCCGTGCCGGGCATAGCGAGCTCCATCGCTTGCGTGTCGAGGCAGGTCGCAAGCGACGCCCGATCCGCGTGTTGCCGGAGACTTGCCTGCCGGTCGTGCCAGCGGGCATCGAGCGCAAGCCCCTCGACGCGCAGCTTTCGTTCTGCGATGAGACGATCCAATCCCGTGTGGTCGTTGTAACCGACGCGAAGGTAGAGCCCCTCGCCTGCCGGTGCTCTTGCCGTGGAAATGACCTTTGACGTACTCATGCGCCGACCTTGATCGGTCTAGACAGAGTTCATATTATACGCATAAACACAATAATAAACAAATACATGAACTCTATGGCGCTGGAATTCTATAGCGGTTTGTATTTAATGACTTTTTCCTTAGGGGGAAATTCGCGCTGGCACGGCAGATTGCATCCGCGCGTGAACGAAAGGCGAAAGCACGATTCGTCGTGTCCCACCACATGCGGATGACTGGGGCCGCAATCCGACGCCGATGAGACGATCCGGGCGCCGTCATCCTCGGTAAGGTCGCGCCGGAAGCGAGGCCCAATTTCAGCTACCTCAATTTCCAGAACAACGCGCCAACGAGTCCAAGGCCGGCCAGGCCGACGAGCGCCCCTTGCCGACGCACTTGCTCCTCCAGCTCGGCAATGCGGCCTCGCGCAGCGTGCATGTCCTGCTGATAGCGCCGGGTGCAGTCGTTGCTCTGGCGCCGAGCTGCGTCCCGCTCCCTCTCGACCGCACGCTGTCTCTGCATGGCCTCATCGCGCTCCTTGCGAACCGTCTCTACCGCGGCACGCAGCTGTACGATCTGCCGCTCCAGGGACGCAGCCGTTGCGTCTCTCTGTTCTGTACCGTTCATCTAATCACCGTCAACCTTGCGAACACAATGTTGCATGTGCAACTATGATTGCATAAACTGCAATGGCAAATTCACAATTCACAATAGCTGAGTAGGCCGCCCGTGTCAATTCAGAACGTCACAACGTATTCCGCGCTCGTCGCCCGTCTCGTCGGAGAACTCCGTCGAGCGCATAATTTCGAGCAAAAGCAGTTCGCCGAGATGCTGGGCGTGAGCGCCTCAACCTGGTCTCGCGCGGAAAATGGACAGGTGGGCTTATCTTTGGATCAGCTGGCAGGCGCCGCGCGGGTTCTGGGAACAACGCCGGCGCAGATATTGAGGAACGCTGATGCCGCCGCCGAACATCTCACGAAGCGCGGCATTACGGTTCTGGTGGGCAAAGACGCGGCGAAGAGCGATCCGACTTTTGCCTATTTGGGTGCTGCGGCGCTTGGCGCTCTGGTCGCCACGATTCTGACGAAGGGGAAATAATGAGCTGGGCGGATCAGTTAAACGTCCCTACGCCAGAGCACCGCTTTCACCGTTTTTAGCAGAATCTGCAAATCGAGAAGCACGCTCTGCTTCCGAGCGTAATAGGCATCCAGTACCGCCCGCCGCCGATAATCCGTGTCATTCTTCCCCGTGAGCTGCCATAAACCGGTAAGGCCAGGCCTTGTGGCCAAATACGCCGACAAGTGGCGTCCATAGCGAGCAGCGTCTTCCCGCACGATGGGAAGCGGGCCGACCAGGCTCATCTCGCCCCGCAGCACGTTCCACAATTGCGGCAGCTCGTCTAGGCTGGTGGTGCGCAGAAAGCGACCGACACGAGTGATGCGCGGATCATGGCGCAGCTTGTGATCACGGAGCCATTCGGCCCGGGCCACAGGATCGCGGCCCAACAGATCGCACAAGATGTGTTCAGAGTTCGGAACCATGGTGCGGAACTGCAGACATTCGAAGGTCCGACCGCCCCGACCGAGGCGCCGGTGACGGGTGAAGATGGGACCGCTCTCCATGCTCATGATCGTGATGACTACGAAAATCACCGGAGCAAAGAGGAGCGCGATGGTTAGAGCGCCGGCGACGTCGATGGCTCGCTTTATGACGCCGAAGGCATGATCACTCGCGGGTGCCTTTGGAACGGAACCACGACGTGCCAATGCCATCCGGACATATTCGCGGCGCAGAATGAATGCGGCACGAAACAAACCGAGTGCAAAAATCGGCCGAAGCAGTCGCGATCGGCTTTCGAGATCCGCACACCACTCTTCGTGCCACCGTTGGCGGTGCCGCCTCGGCAGCTGCGATGCGGCGCGCTTGACCATCCAGAGCGAGAGTCTCGTGCACCCGTCTGAGAGCAGCTCTACCAGCACCGCGAAAACAAGTGCAAGGAAGGCGTCGCGCATCACGCAAGCGCCACTGCTCGAGCCGGTCCCAGGATCTCAGCACGAAGCGATCGGGTTTTCTGAAGACCGGTCGGGGTGATTCGGTAGAGCCGTCGTCGCGGACGACCGACGCGCGATGGCTCCACGTCCTCCTGCCGACTGGTCAACCACCTGGCCTCCTCCAGTCGCATCAGGATTGGATATAGCGTCCCAGATGCCAAACCAATCTGGTCCAAGAGGTCTGCCCCGCACAGCTCCTTCGTCGGATCGACAAGGAACGCGTTCAACACCAGGTGCGTCTGATGTGTGATGTGCGGTTCGTAGGGTCTCCGTCTCTTACCCATGCTTGTAAGTCTACATAGGGTCTCCCTTCCGTTGCAAGATCACGTGCGGCATGCACTGCTCCAGCGCAGTCTCGGCCTCATGGGTGAACCGTTCCGCGAGAGTCGCGTCACCCTTCTCGATATCAGCAACTGCCCGGCCATCCCCTGAGCGATGTGCCGATCGATAGGTGAGAATTCGCGGCTATTCCGCTGCGGATCATTGCGTACGCTCTCCGAACAGGGCTCGAGTGTCCCGCGAGGACTCCATGGCAATCAATATCTGCGGTCCATCGACCCCTTCATCGCTCGAGGTACTCCCGCGGCGAGAGGATATCGACCCCCCGGAAGGGATGCAGCGTCAGCAGATCCCGATCGCCGGTGAGAATCACCTTCGCCTGTCCATGGAGCGCCACTTCTAGGAATTTATCGTCCTTCGGATCGCGGCAGGCCTGGATGGGCGCGGTAACAATGACCCGCTCAGCGATGCGGTTCAGCGCCCGGATGAAGGCCTGCCGGTCTTCCAGGCTGACGTAGGGATCGAATTTCTCCCGCGACAAAACGTCCGCAAGTTCTTCGAGCGTCGCATCGGAGATCAGGAGCTGACCCTCATCCACCGCCTTGCGCACGGCCTGGGCGGGCAAGGACTGCGGCAACAGCAGGCGGCTGACGAGAAGATTGGTGTCAGCGACGATGCGCTCGGGCTCGTGGGGCATCGTCGTCGGCGAGCAGCCGAGTGAGCTTCTTCTCGGTCAAACTCTGTGCTACGGCCTTGCGGCCCACCCGATCGCAGAACGCCTGGAACTCCGCAACATTGAGTCCGCGCAACCGGTCGTATTCCGCGGGCGAGAGGACCACGGCGATATCCCGGTTCTGCCGGCGGATGACGATGGGCTCGCGCTGCGCGGCATCGAGCAGCGCGGCGAGCCGCTGTTTCGCGTCTGTGGCGGAAATGTGGCGCATTGCGACCTCCTTGGGATCCATTATGAACTAAATGGACAAACTAGACAACTGTGTTCTCAAGGAGCATGCTTTGGGTTGTGCACTTGGAATTCAGGCGCACCTCTGAAACAGCGGCGCCCGGCGGTGTTTGCACCACCGCCGGGCGCCTGACCACAGCCCTCTGATAGGAGCAGACGACCATGGCTACCCGAAAGTCTACGCCTCGCCGGCCGGCGGATTCTTCGCCGCCCTCCCCTACCCCGCGCCCAGGGTCTTCAGCGGACTCGCGGCATCTGACCGTCCGGGCACACCGTCCCGAATCACGAACGATGCGATGGGCCGTGCGCCGAGATCCACCCCCGATGCCGTTCCTGCATCTACAGGGCCGCTGGCTCGATCGCGCCGGCTTTGCGATCGGCGCAACCGTTCTGGTTTCGGTCTTCCCCGGGCACCTGGTCCTGAAAGTGGTCGATCCCGAGAGCACCGCCAACGGTGCCGAGGCCGCACCGCCCCGGCCTTCCCATTCAATGATCAGCTGAAACGGTTCGCTCGTCATCGGCTGAACGCGCCGGGGGCGTCGGTCTTGGCGCGTGCGATGCGTTACATCTCCGGAGTGACTCCGAACTGAGACTGCCTTTGCCTGCCCTCGAAGCGGCCGGGTCTCAGGCTCGTGTTCGGGCATCCGCCTCGCTGCACGTTGGCCCTACAACCGTCCATTTCTTTGCCGCTCCAGGCGAACGACTCGTTTTCGCATTTGAGTTTTGATCCTTTCTTTGTCTTTCGCATGATGGGCGCGCCGGTGGCAGTTCGGGCACACGCCGATGACGTTCTGAGGATGATCGGGCCCCTCATCCGCGACGCGCAGGATGTGATGGGACTCGAGGTACGGCTTTCCATCCTCCTTGAGGAAAGGTGCCGCATGGCCGCAGAACTCGCACCGGCCATTGGCGCGGGCCACGGCGTAGAACTTGATTGCACTGGCCCGGGTGCGGGTAGTTACTTGTCTCCGGTGCGCCGTCGCTCGAGGGGACGCCTTCGCGAGCGCAAGCGCCCGCAGCTCATCGAGACCCGCCTCGTCGAGCAGTTGTTCATCGACTTCGGCGCCACGGTGCTTGCGGCGTTCGTCAACCAGTTGGCGGATCGCATCGGCAATGCCCGATTCTGGCGTCGTGATGCTGCGCGGATACTTCGTCCACTGCAGCCCGGGCACCGACCTGCCAAGTACGCCCAGTGAGATTGGCGGATCGATACGCCGCACCGATCGCAGTCCAGCACCATAGCGATTGGGCCAGTCTTTTCGAGGCCTCGGCGGCGAGGAAATCATGGCCGTTGCAAAGAGACCATACCCGCGGACGTAGACGACCACCTCGTCACCGACGAGCGCGGACTTCGGTACCACCCAGCGATCGGTTGTGAGCCCGCGTGCGGCGGCTCGCTCCAGCCAGCGTTTATCGCCGTTGTCGATCCCACCCTGCACGATGTGGAGCGCTCGGCGTTTCGCCACCCTCCTCGCTGTCTTCATTTTACCCCCGTCGAGTCTTCGTTCTCACGCCAACTGGATTCTGGTTCGAGTTGGACGGGCTCATACTATGCCTCGCCACTCTGAGGATGAAGCAGCTTTCCGTTCCGTGTCTCCCGCTTCTCTTTCGCGCCAGAGCGAGAATCGGTCTCGATGACGCGCCCAGCCAAGACCTCTCTTGAACTCCCGACCCGTGACTCGAACACGGAAATTTGAGGCGCGCCCCCCTATCCAATCAGTGCCGATAGGCGAGCGATCAGATCGCTGAGTTCGCGCTGACGGAGCAACCGGGCCTCGCGCAGCTCTGGCTCGTCGTCCTCGCCCCGTTCAACTCTCGCTGCGGCAGCGGGGCCGTCCTTGCGATGGCCCTCGAGCCCGTCCCCGTCGGCGAACCGGCATCGCAGGATCGAGAGCGACTCCCGAATACCGCTGCGGCACTTTTAAGGCCGTCCGGCGCGTGCTCGATGCAAGAGATGAGGTCGTGGGCGTCCTTGCGCTCGAATCGTTGATCAAAGGCGAGGGCCTTCAAGCAGGTGAAGGAGATGAGATTCGCGTGCTTGACGCGCTCAGTGCGATGCCAGCACCGGCGAGCAGTTCGGCACGAACTTCAGTGACTTGATACGGATCGAAAACGATCGATGAGTGGGGGATGTTCAGGGCGGAGATCGCACCCGCCATGGGCAGGGGCTGCACCTTACCGCCGGCGATTTGCGGCGCATCGGCCAGGAGCTCGAGGACCATCAAGGCACACCCCGTTCGGTGCGGGTCTGCCCGGACCACAAGAGCTTCTGGCCTGCAGCGTTGGTGGGGCGCTCAAATCCGAGCGCGCGCAGGTTTTTTCAAGCGTGTGATACGCCTGGGTATCGGTCAGCAGTTGCAGGTCGATGACGATATCGACGTCCCGGGTGCCGGCGTGAGGCGGCACCTCGGGCGGCCGGGCCCGGACAAGATAATGCGGTGTGAGCCCGCCAATGAGGGGGACGGAGTCTTCCCGCGGTCCCAGGCCGCGCAGCAGGGTCACCAGGACTCGCTCGCAATCGAGCGAGTACGCGTCCGTGTAGCCCTCGAGTGTTCTCGGCTTGGCTATCAGAACCCGATCCGCTTGCGGCGCAGATGCACCGCCAAGTCCTTCGCACAGCCTTCGCCTCGCAGGAGATCGAGGTAGACCTGGATATGGCTCGCCAACCAGACGCCCTCGAGCTTCTGGCGGAACAGCAGCTCGCCGGGCGAGTTGACCTCGATCAGGGGGAGATTGGTGCCTTCGCGACGGGGTGCGCAGTCAAAAGCCTCCCCCGCTGCACGCCCCATCGTGACGTCGAGGACAGTGCTCTCAACATGCTGGTGGAGCGTACGCCCCTACAAAAGCTTGCCGCTCGGGAGGATGATGCAGAGCAATTCGTGCGGGGACGTACGCTACCGCCCCGCATTGGGCGGCCCCTGAGAAACTCCGAGGCACAAGCCGTCGCATCAGGTCGGGCCCCTGTGCCTCAGTGCCGATCTTCCAGTTCACCGATGAGATGAAACGGCTCGCTCGACATCGGCTCGACGTCATTCGGAAAACGCCCTTTGAACTCGACAAGCACTCGCCGGTTCGCGGGGACGGCATCTCGATTGACCCGCAGCACGTGAGCTTCAATCTCCGCCGGCCCATCGGAGATCACCCTCAGCAGATCCTTGACGAGGTAGTGCGGCGTCCAACCGACAAAATGGTAATCGGCGCTCGTGAGCTGAATGGCCAAGCGGGTCTTGGGGTTTGTGAGCTCGATGGACACGCCGAGGCGCTCGCCCACTT
>JAJZZR010000565.1 GCA_021797465.1 Pseudomonadota bacterium
CCGGCCGGCCCGCCGTGCCCGCCCACCGCGGCACCGCCCGACGCGCCGGATTGGGCCGCGTTGCGCCGCCAGCCCTCCGGCCTGCTGCGCTTGCTGATCGATGCGCTCATGGGAGCGCGCCGCTTGGATCGCGAGCGGGATCTGACCTGCCGCGAACTCATAGCTCGCGCCCGATTCGACAACGATGCGCAGCGGCGCGGGTTCGCGCAGATCGCGCTGCTGGCGGAACGGGAGCGCTTCGGCCCCTGCGCCGCGCCGACGGTCCCGGAATCGATGCTGCTGGACGCTCGGACTCTGCACGCGCAGCTCGGCAAGCCGCCTGACGATGCCGGCGAGGACGCGCGGTGAAGGAGCGCCTGACGACTCTGGCGTTGGCGGCGGGCGCACTGTTACTTTTCTACGCGCTGCTGTTCCCGAGACCCCAGGGCCCGCGTCTCTCCGACGGTCAGCCCTTGTCCACCGACGGGCAGCCCGATGGGTACCTGGCGATCTGGCGCTGGCTCGGCCAGGAGCGCATCCCGCGAGTGAGCCTGCGCCGGCGATACGCTCGCCTGTCCGAACTGCTGTCCCGCGCCGACGGTAATGTGCTGCTGATGACACTGCCACAACGCATCCCCATGCGTCCCGCGGGACTGGCTTATCTTCAGCACTGGGTGGCGCAGGGCAACACGGTGTTGATCGCGGCCGCCCTGGACGAAACGCCGCTGTGGGCGGCGGACATGCGGGACTCGCCGGAACTCGACGACCTCGCGCGGCTGACGGGGCTGAAATTCACACCGGAGGCCCTCACGAGCGCGCTGCGCGCGCTCACCGTGCGCCATCCGAAGATCACGGCGCGTGGCCGCAGTCCTCTGCTGCGCGGCGTCGGCGCGCTGCAGCCGATCAGCGCGCTGCCCGCGCGGATGTGGCGGGCACACCAGACTGGCGCGACGACCCCGCTCGTGCTCGCCGCGTTCGCTCGCCGCAAGGTGCCCGCGATGTGGCTGGTGCCGCTCGGGAACGGCCAGATCATCCTGACGGCGGTGACCAGTCCATTTTCCAATGCGGGTCTCGCCCTGGGCAACAACGCACGCTTCCTCGCCAACGTGCTCGCATGGTCGCGCGGCCCGGGCGGCGCCGTGATATTCGACGATGCGCACGAGGGGCTGACCGCCGTCTATGACGCCGCGGCGTTCTTCGCCGATCCCCGCCTGCACGCCACGCTCGGCTGCCTGCTGCTGCTGTGGCTGGTGTTCGTCCTCGGGTCGCCACCGCTGCGGGCCGTCCCCTCGCGCTGGCAGCCGCTCGATGAATCCGCCTACATCGAAGGCAGCGCCCGCTACCTCGCGGCGGTCGTGCCGCCCGCCGACGTCGCCCGGCGGCTGATCGAGCAGTTCATGGCGGAACTGCGCGTCCGCATACCCCGGACCGATCCGTGGCAATGGCTTGCCGCCGAGAGCGGCGTGGCGGCGCGCGACTGCCGCGCCCTGGAGCGCTTCCAAACGCTCGCGCGCACCGAGGCGCACCTGGATTTGATGCAACTTCAGACCCTCCTGGCACGGCTGAGAAAGCAACTGACATGAACCCACTGGAAGAACTGGACCACGGCATTCAGCAACGCCTCGGCGACACGGTATTCGGGCTGCGCGAGCTGATCGACGCCCTGATCATCGCCGTGGTCGCACGCGGGCACGCGCTGCTGGAGGGCCCGCCCGGCCTCGGTAAGACACTGCTCGCCAAGACTCTGGCGACGGCGCTCGCCGGACGCTTCACGCGGGTGCAAGGCACGGCCGACCTGATGCCGGCCGACATCATCGGCACCCACGTATTCGACGAGGCAAGCCGCAAGTTCACCCTGCATCCCGGCCCGGTATTCACCGACGTGCTGCTCGTCGACGAAATCAACCGCGCCAGCCCCAAGACGCAATCGGCGCTGCTGCAGGCGATGGAGGAGCGGCAGGTGTCGCTCGATCGGCAGACCTATCGCCTGCCGCCGGCGTTCCTCGTCATCGCCACCCAGAATCCGCACGAATTCGAAGGCACCTTCCCCCTGCCGGAGTCGCAACTCGACCGCTTCATGATGCGCATCGAGGTCGCCTATCCGTCTGGCGAGGACGAGCGGCACGTGCTCGAGCATTACGGCACGATCGCCTCCGCCGGGGACGCCGCCGTCCGGACCTCGGTTGGGACAACCATCGACCCGCAGGCCATCGAGGCGGCGCGCGACTGCGCGGATCGGGTGCATGTCTCGAATGAGATCCTCGATTACATCCTCGCGCTCGCCCGCGCATCACGCGAGCATGCGCAGATCGCGCTCGGTCTGTCGACGCGCGGCGCGATTGCCCTGCTGCGCACCGCGCGCGTTGCAGCCGGAATGCGCGGCGCAGACTTCGTGACACCCGACGACGTCAAGCGCGTGACGCCGTGGGTGGTTCCGCACCGCCTGGCGCTCACACCCGAGGCACTCCTGGAAGCCGTCCAGGGACGGGATCTGGCGGCAACGCTCCTGGAGCGCGTGGCGGTGCCGCGCTGAGCGCAGCCGCTCTCGCCCTCATGAGCCTGCGCCGCAATGCACTGCTGCTGGTCCTGCTTGCCGGGGTTCTCGCCATTCTCGGCGAGTGGGACAGCGGCTGGGCGCGCCTGTGGTGCATCCCCACGGCGCTGCTGCTGGCCGGACTGGCCTATGAAAGCGCGACCCGGCGACGGCGGTCCGTACGGCTGCGTGTCATGGGCCCTCTGCGCTGGCGTCTCGGGAGCACTGAGCCCATCGAGCTCGCGTTCGCCCAGGACGCCCAGCGGGCGATGAAGGCCGAGGTTGCGCTCACGGGGCCCGATTCGTTCGCGCTCGAGCCTCGGGTGGCGGCGCTGCGCATGGTCCGTGGGCGCGAGAGCACGCTCCGTCTGCTCGCCCGGCCTCGCCGGCTGGGCCCGCACCGATGGCCGGCGCCGCGCATGCGCATATCCGGGCCTCTGGGTTTCGCTTGGTGGTCCCACACCCTCGCCATCGACTACGCACCGGCGGTCGTCCCGGACATCCTGACTCGCCGCAACCGTGCGCCCGGCGATGCGTCGGGCGGCATGGGGCTCCCGCAGCGGACCGGGGGCGGCGGCGAAATCGTGCAGCTGCGGCGGTATCGTCACCTCGATCCGCTGCGCATCGTCGATTGGAAGGCCAGCGCCCGGCGTGGCCGACTCATCAGCCGCGAGCTCGCCGACGAGCGCCATTTGGAAATTCTGATCGCGATGGACGCCGGGCGCTCGAGCGGGCTCGCCGCCGGCGAGGTCGACCGGCTGGGCCTGTACGTCAATGTCGCGGCGCGGCTGGCGCAGCGGGCCGCCGAACTCGGTGATGCGGTGGGGATCCTGGTGTTCGCCGAGCGGCCGCTGACGATGGTCCCGCCGGCACGCGGCGAGCCGGCGGTGCGGCGAATCCGCCGGACGCTGGAAACCTGCAGTGTGCGGCCCGGGCAATCCAATCCTGTGCTCGCGGCGGCGCGCATTCGCGCCGCGAGCCCGAGGCGCTTGCTGGTGGTGCTGCTGACCGATCTGCTCGATGCGTCCACGGAGGAGCTGCTCGAGGCCGTCGGGCTTCTGCGGCCGAAGCATTTCACATTCATCGGCGCCGTGGAGAACCCCCGGATCACGGCGCTGCCGACGGCAGCGGCTGCGGATACGCTGGACCCGTATCGCGCGCTGGCGGCCACCGAGTACCATGACACCCTGGCCGCGAACGTGCGTGCACTGCGCGCGCTTGGGGCAGCCGCGCTCACCGCCCGGCCCGATCAGCTCGATCAGGCGGTGCTCGAGGCCTATCAGCGGTTCCGCCGGCAGCGGCGGATCTGAGTTCACGGCAACAACGGGAGACTGTATGGTCAGTATGACTCGATCGCACACGTTCTGGGCCGCAGGGGCGCTCGCGCTCGTGCTGGCGCTGCCGGCGGCACACGCGGCAAGCCCCTCCAACGACCGCACCGTGGCCCAGGCTTTCGTTCAGGACCTATCGTCGGGTCATTACACGCAGGCCGAAACGCGCTTGAGGCCGCAGCTGCGCAAGCTCGCCACGCCCGCGAAGCTGCACAAGCTCTGGCAACTGCTGGTGCACAAGTTCGGGCCATACCAGAAAATCGATGGGAGCGATTCCGTCACGGTTCAGGGCCACCCGACCGTCATCGTGCACATCGCATTCAAGCGACTGACCGTCGGACTCGAGGTTGCCTTCAACAAAGCGCACCAGATCGGCGGGTTGCACGTCGTTCCCGTACAGCCCGCTCCGTAACCGACGCGTGTCGCGGCGGCGATCGCAGCACACCGCCACCGGGGAATGCGCCCGATGCTTCCGGCGCCCGCGGGTCATCCCGTCCCGGGCTCGGTGCGATAGCCGCCGCGGCTCGCCGCCAGCTGGCGGGCCGCAATGCGCAGCACCCAGGGCGCAAAGCGCTCGAGCCAGACGAACAGCTTGCCGTGGCGGGTGATGATTACCTCCCGCTTGCCGCGCGCGACGGCGCGCAGCATGTACCCCACGGCCCGCCGGCGTGACATCACGAGCCACCGCGGGATCGGCTCGGCCGCATCCGCATGCAGCTTGCCCTGATTGTCGACGCGACGGATGTCGCTTTCGACGAAACCGGGACTGATGAGGGTGACCCGCACCCCGAGCAGCGCCAGCTCCGGGGTGATGGAGTTGGCGAGCGCGCGGATCGCGAATTTGCTCATGGCGTACGGCGAGGCGCCGGGCGAGGCCGTCCAGCCGGCAATGCTGCCCAAGATGACCATCTGCCCGTGCGAGCGGATGATCTCGGGCAATGCCGCCTGAAGGGTGCTCAGCACTCCAAAGACATTGGTCTCGAACTGCCGGCGATAGTCGGCGAGCGAAAGCTTGGCGAAGGAACCCACCACGCCGAACCCTGCGTTGGCGAAGACGAGGTCCAGCCGGCCCCAGTGCGCAACGATCTCAGCCACCGCGCTCGCCGGCTCCTCGTCGACCGTCACGTCGCAGGCGATAATCAGCGGCTCGGTCCCCCCCGCGTCGCGAATCTTGCGCTGGAGTTGCTCGAGACGCTCGATGCGCCGTGCCGCAAGCGCCAGGCGCGCGCCGGCGCGAGCCAGCTGCAGCGCGAGTTCCTCACCGATGCCGGATGATGCCCCGGTGATGAGCACGACTTTCTCATGGAAGCGTTCTGTCGCGCTCGTGCCCATAACTGCCCCCGCCAGTGAGATGATTGAGGCGGCGGCCGGCCGCCCCTATGCCCCGGAATAGCTCACGGGGGCCATCCGCACAGGTTAAAGAATATGCGATCGCTGTGCGAGCCGGGCACGGACGATAATTTTTAACATATATTTCAATCGGTTATGTGTTAATTGGTGGATCGGCGCGTATCGACGGTGGGCGCCGTCCGCATGCCGATCAGCTAAAGTTGGCATCTGATTGGCCGATCGCACTCCGCATGCCGCAAGAACGACGCAATCTCTATCGGATCCTCTTCGTGCAGCCCGAGGCGCCGCCGGAGATGATCACGGCCGCCTACCGCTGTCTGATGAGCCAGCTCAGAACTCATCCCGGCTCCGGCGGCCCCGAGACGGCCGAGCGCATCAAGCAGGCGTACGCGATCCTGCGCGACCCCGAGAAGCGCCGCGCATACGACAGCAGCCGCCGGCGCCCCCTGTCCACCAGAGTGCCGGGCGCTGAGGCGGGCACGCGCCCGGCGGCGGTACGCGTACCGCACGTTTGCCCGTTCTGCGGGCTGGCGGTACCCCGGCAGCTGAGCGCCGACACCCGCTGCACCCGCTGCGCAAGCCCGCTTGCCCCGGTCGCCTACAACCTGGCGGCGACCCAGGAAACCTTCGGACGACGCTCCGCGCCACGCGTCGAAAAGAATTGCCGCGTCACCGTGCATGCCGCACCCAACTCGCGGCCCCTGTCGGGGGTGCTGCATGACCTCTCGGCGACCGGCATCAGCCTCTACACTGCCGTGCCGGTGTCCGCCGGCCACAACATCCGGGTCGAAACCCTCGGCATGGATCTGGTCGCCCACGTGCTCAGGGTTCAGCCGCGCGAGCGAACCTACCTGGTGCGCGGGCTCATCCTCACCGCGCTGTACAGCCGCAAGAATCCGCTGCTCGCGCCTGAAACCGTTTGAGCGCCCGTGCCGCTCAGCGCCTCGGGGCACCCGACTGTTGTGCCAGCGCCTCACGCAACTCGCGCAGGCGCGGCGGCTTGGAGAGCACCGTGTCGACGCTCGCGGGCACGTCGCCTTCTTCAACGAGCCGCCGCCCCCATCCAGTCAGCAGGACCACCAGTGTCTGGGGGCATGCGGACTTCACCGCAGCGGCAACCTGCCGGCCGTCGACGTAGGGCATCCCCAGATCAGTGATGACGACATCATAGGGCTCCGCGGCCGCCTGCGCCGCGCGGAACGCGTCGATCCCCGCCCGACCGCCGTCAGCCGTCACGACCGAATGGCCGTCGCCGGCCAGCACCTCGCGCGTGGAGTGCAGGACGGTCGGGTCATCATCCACGAGCAGAATCCGCCGCGGCACGACCGCAAGCGCCGGGGGCACGCCGGACATACCGGACCCATCGAGCGCCGCCGGAAAACTCAATGTCACTCGCGTGCCGACACCCGGGGTGCTGGCGACTTCGATGTCCCCGCCGTGCCGCTGCATCGTGCCGAAGACCATGGGCAGACCCAGCCCGGTACCGCGCTCGCCCTTGGTGGTGAAAAACGGCTCCAGACATCGGGCACGGGTCGCCTCATCCATGCCCACGCCGGTATCTCCCACCTCGAGCCAAACCTGTCTGGTCCCGATCCCGCCGTTCGCGGATCCAGCCGAACCGATCGACTGCGTGCGCAGCGTCAACCGTCCGCCCCGGGGCATCGCGTCGGCCGCGTTGAGCACCAGGTTGGTGACGGCGTCGCGCAATTCGGTCTCGACGCCCGGGATCGGCGGCAAGTCCGGCTCGAGTGTGGTCTCGAGTTCGATCTGTGCGCCCTGACGGTGCGGCATGTCGCTCCAGCGGGCACGCGTGAGGTCGATGACCTGCATCACCAGAGCATTCAGATTCACGGGCACAAGCGCCTGGTGCGGCTCGCGCGGCCGGTAGAACTCACGCATCCGCTCCACGGTATGGGCCACTTGGTCGACGGCCCGCTGAATCACCTGCAACGGCTTCCTGACATCGAGCGGCAGCGTCCGATCCTCAAGCAACATGTCCGTGTAGAGCATGATCGGCGAGATGGCATTGTTGACATCGTGGGCGATGCCGCTCGCCATGGTACCGAGGGCGAGCAGGCGCTCGTGCTGCATCACCGCCTGCTGGGTCTGGCGCAGATCCTCATATGCGCGCTGCAATGCCTGATACAGCTGCGCCTGGTAGGCGGCGAGCGCCACGTGCTCGCTCAGCTGGCGCAGAAACTCGCACTCGCCGCTGCTGAAGCTCGCCGGCGCGCGGCGTGCCGCCATCAGCACGCCGAACACCCGAGTCTCGACGTGCAGCGGCGCCGCCACCAGCGCCCCCAGCCCCGCGCCGGCCAAGCGCCGGGCGAAGGGAAACGCGTTGAGCGCCAGCTCCGGCTCGTAGACCAGCTCGCCGCCGACGCAGCGTGACAGCCCGTTGCGATCGATGGGGATAGTGGTGTGCTCGGTCATCGCCAGCTCGCGCGCAAGCGGCGCGCTGTCCCTCCCCACCCGTATGACGGTCAGGCGGTCATCGCCCGCGTCGTACTGACTGATCGAGCACAAATCCAGCGCGAGCTGGGTTTCCAGCGTGCGGATCACCACCTGAAAGATACTGTCCACGTCCTGCCGCTCGCCCATCGCCCGTGTGATGGCGTCCAGCAGACTCAGCCGTGCAAGCTGAGCTTCGAGCTTGTCTTGAGCCTCCCGCCGCTCGGTCACGTCGCTCGCGGCGCCGAACCACTCGACAATCCGCCCCGCGTCATCTTCGAGCGGGACGGCTCGCGAGGCAGTCCAGCCTGGCGTGCCATCCACGCGGCGCACGCGATGCTCGAGCTGGAACGTGCTCCGGGCTCGGATCGCGCTCTGGATGACGGCTGTCACCCGTGGCTGATCCGCCGGGTAAATGTACTTGTCGAGCCAAGTGCGGCTCGGGTCCGTCTGGTCGGCAACGAAGTTGCGACCCTGGAGGTAACGCATCTCGCTCCAATCGGGGCTCATCTGATAGACGACCTCCGACGTGGCATTCACGAGCGCGCGGAAGCGCCGCTCGCTTTGGGCCAGCTCGGCCGTTCGCTGCGCGACCCGGCTCTCGAGTTCGCGGTTCAGCTCGCGCAGCGCCGCCTCGGCACGCCGCCGGCCGGCGAAATCGCGCCGGATCGTCACGAGCGCCAGGCCCACCACCAGAAAGGCCAGCAGCCCGCCGCCAGCCAGCGTCTCCTCGGTAATCAGCGTGCGCCGGCGCGTCTGCACTTGCCGCTGCGCAAACAGATTGCCCTCAGTGGCACCCATCCGATCCAGGATGTCTGCGATTTGCTCATCCGTGCCCCGGTGGGTGCGCGCCCGCACCGCTTGCGCCTGCGCAGCGGCGAACCCTTGGGTCTGACGCACGTCGATCAATCGGGTCAGGCCTGCGAGCCGCACGTCGATCAGCGGTGCGAGCCGCCGGAGGCGGCGCTGCTCCAGCGCATTGTCCGCCGTCAGGAGCTTCAGCGCGCCGTACGCATGCCGCGCGGCACCGACGTCGCGCCGGTAGCCATCGAGGTCGGCGCGATCGGCCGTCAGCAGGAAATCCCGCTCGCTGGATTCCGCGGCGGTCAGCTCGGCGGCAAGCCGCTGCAGCTCAGTCCGCACCGCCACGGAATGCGCCACCCAGCCGGCGTCGCGGGTCAGCTGCTCGAGACTGAGGAACGCCACGACAGTGATCAGCAACACACAGGCCAGCGCCAGGGCGAAGCCTGCCTGGGTTTTACGCTCCGCAGACCACTCCATGCTCCCTCCTGTGATCGGATTCGGCTCGGGCCGGACGGTTGGTATGGATTCCGGCGCGAACCGCTACGATACGCGCCCGTCCAGGCCGGCGCCACCGGCGAAGTTCCCGCCGGATTGAGCCAAAAAAATGGGCCCCAGAGGGGCCCATCGTATAAACGAAAGGACTTCTGGATCAGAAGTTGTAAGTGACTCCGAGCGTCATGAACCGGCCGATCGCGCCATCCTCTTCGAGCGCGGGGTCATATGGATAAAAGAGGCTCCCGCCGCCGTAGGTCTGCACGTCCACCGGCGGCGTCTTGTTGAACAGGTTGGTCACCGACGCGTGCACCTGGAAGTTGCCGGTAACCTGATAGGCCGCATAGATGTCCGTCTCGAGGAAATATCCCACGTTACAGAATCCCTTCTGGTCCGCCGGCACTGAGCCGCCCGGGAAGTTGCCGTCATAGGCGAGGGCAGATGCGCAGGTGGGGATGCCGGAGGACGGGTCGGTGATGCTGAAATGCCCGATGAAGTCCACGCTCGGCGTGATGGTCAGCGGACCTTTCATCCAGCTCAGCCTGACATTGAAGCGATCCTTCGGATTGCCGGTATCGCCTGAGACACCTGACGGTCCGTGCGTTCCGGCCAGCTCGAACGAATTGCCCCCCACCAGGAGCTTGTAGGTCAGCTCATGCGTCCAGGACGCCTCGCCCGTGAAGCTGCCGAAGCGGCCCCAGTCCCAGTGATAGTGGAGGCCTACGTCGTACCCGCTCACCTGGATCGACTGCGCGTT
>JAJZZR010000280.1 GCA_021797465.1 Pseudomonadota bacterium
ACCCCCAGGCACAGCGCGGCATCGAACATCCCATGCGAGAGCGCGACCCCTGTTGACATCGCGATCACGTCGCGGCTGAACAGCGACAGCTCCATGCCCGGCTGGCCCTGGGTGATCCCGTCGCACATGGCGGGCACCCCGCCGGCGACCTGCGCCGTCGCGTGCGCGTCGCGCGCGGCATGACGGATCAACCCTGGAAAGCGCTCGAACGGCTGATGCGCCGAGAGCATGTCGTTGTAAGCGGTGACGATGGCGAGGTTCGGTCCGCGCAGCGCTTTCAGCGCTTCCTTGTCGTGGGCGCTGGATGCCGCAAAGCCATGGGCGAGATTCGTGCAGGAGAGGCGCGCGCGGGCCGGGCCGCTCGACTGGGCGCGCATCCGCTCCAGATAGGCGCTGCGCGAGTCGCGGCTGCGCTCGCGAATGCGCTCGGTGACCTCCCGGATGCGAGGATGCAGGGGTGCGGGTGTCTCGGTCATCGGCGACTCAGTCCTCGTGGGTGGGTTGGTAGCCTTCCGGCCGGGTCGAGCCCGGTCCGAAAAAGAATTTTTCCATCTCGGTTTCGAGAAACTGGCGGGCTTTGGGCTCGATTGGGCTCAGGCGGTACTCGTTGATGAGCATGATCTGATGCTGTACCCAGCGCGCCCAGGCTTCACGAGACACGTGCTCGAAAATCCGCTGGCCGAGGGGGCCCGGATAGGGTGGGCGATCGAGGCCGGGAGCCTCGCGCTTGAGCACCACACACTGCACCATTCGGGGCATGATGTTCTCCGTCGAAGTCAGAGACCTAAAATTAATCAAAGAGTTGCGACTGGATCCGTGCCGACCCCAGGCGCTGAAGAAAGCGCTGAATCGGGGCCGGAAGGCCGCGCGCGTCGGGCGCGACAGCCTGATACCACGCATGCTGCGCCGGATCGGGCGCGCCGACAGGGCTCGCACAATGGGCCAGAAGCGGCGTAATGACAAGATCGAAGTGCGTAAAGGCGTGCTCGATGGCCGCGAGAGGCCGTGCCGGCGCACGCTCGCCGAGCATTCGCTCGAGGTAGTCCGCCGCGTCCGCAGGGCGGTCGAACTGCGGCAGACACCACAGACCGCCCCAGATCCCACGCTCGGGCCGGCGCTCGAGCCAGACCGCGCCGTCGGCCCGCCGCGCCGCCAGCATGAACACCTGCCGCAACGGCCGCTCCTGACGCTGTTTGGGGGTCGGGAGCTGGTGCTGGCGGTCGGTGCGCCGGGCAAGACAGGTCTCCGTCAACGGACAGCGCGCGCACGCCGGATTGCGGCGTGTGCACAGCGTCGCGCCCAGATCCATCACTGCCTGCGTATACACGTCGAGGTGCCGGTCCGGCGTACAGGCGTCGGACAGCGCCCACAGCCGGCGCGCGATCGCCGGATCCGCCGGATCGCCATCCACCGCGAAATACCGTGCGAGCACGCGGCGCACGTTGCCGTCGAGGATCGGATGGCGCTGGTTGAGGCTCAGCGCGAGGATGGCGCCGGCCGTCGAACGACCGATACCGGGCAGCGCGGCCACAGCGTCGAAGTGCTCGGGGAAGCGGCCGTCGTGCTCGGCGCAGATCCGTGCAGCCGCGCGGTGCAGGTTGCGTGCCCGCGCGTAATAGCCAAGTCCGGACCACAGGTGCAGCACCTCATCAAGCGGCGCGTCGGCCAGCGCGCGGACTTCCGGGAACCGGCCGGTGAACCGCTCGAAGTAGGGAATCACCGTGGCGACCTGCGTCTGCTGCAGCATGATTTCCGATACCCACACGCGATAGGGGGTGCGGTTGCGCTGCCAAGGCAAGTCGTGCCGTCCGCTGCGCACGTGCCACTCGATGAGCGCGGCGGCCACTCGCGCGCCGCCCGCGGCCGGCACCGCCGTCGATCCGCCACTCATCAGAGCTTCATGGGATGGCGGACGCGCGAGCGGCTGGTCGGATCGATAGGCTTGAACGCATGCGGCGAACTCTGCGCCCAGTACGTGTCGGCCGCGGCGCTCCAGCCGCTCTTGCCGAGGTCCGGCCACCGGCTGGGAGTGAAGCCGGGCGCGCCCGCGAGCCGCTTGGCGCCGAGGACCAAAGCGTTTCCATGGATGTGTTTCAGGGCCAGCTTCCACGGGATCACGGTCAGCAGGCCCGCGGGGCCCGCAGTGCGGCCGCGCACCAGGACCAGGTGCGTCGCCGTGCCGCCCGCACCGAACACGATGTCCTGCACGGCCCCGAGGGTCTTGCCCGATTTGGAGCGCACGGGCAGACCGATCAGGGTCGCGGCGCGCTGCGCGACCGCCGGCAACGGGGCCGGCGGTGGCTTGTGCGGCGCGTTCGACGGCGCGCTTTGCGCGCTCTCGGGCATGAACACACTATTTTGTTGACTGCAGCCGCAGAGGGCGAGGCCCAACAGCGCGCATGTCAGAGGCGCGAACGTCCTGAACATCCGATTGACACGTCTCACCATTTGACCAACGGCGGCAGACTCATGAGATAGGCCTCCGGGTCAGCGTCAGTCTGAAATCCGAACCGGGTACCGCGATCATAGACCAGGTTGAACTCGACGTACCGTCCACGCTTGTACAGCAGCTTCTCACGGTCGGCCTCGTCGTACGGGGTGTCTTTCCTGCGCGACACCAGAGTCGGGTAGACCTCCAGGAACGCTTCGCCGACCTGCCGGACGAACGCGAAGTCCGCCTCGGCGTCGCCACTGGCGAGCGCGTCGAAGAAGATTCCGCCCACGCCGCGGGGCTCGTGCCGATGCGGGAGGTAAAAATACCGGTCACACCAGGCCTTGTACGCCTCGTAGGCCCCGGGTCGATAAGTCTCGCAGGCGCGGCGCAGCGCCGCGTGAAACTGCGCCGTGTCCTCGTCGAAGGGAAACGTCGGCGTGAGGTCCGAGCCGCCCCCGAACCAGCCGTGCCTGGTGCGCAGGTAGCGCAGGTTCATGTGCACCGTCGGCACGTACGGATTCGCCATATGGGCCACCAGCGAGATGCCGCAGGCGAGGAAGCGTCCGCCGGAGTCCTCCGCGCCGGGAATCTGCGCGCGAGCCTGATCGGAAAACACGCCCCAGACATGGCTGAAGTTGACGCCGACTTTCTCGAACACCTGCCCGCGCATCAGCCGGGAGGCGCCGCCGCCCTCGAGGCGATGACCGCGCGGGCGGCGCCAATCGCGTGCCTCGAATCGAGCCTCGGGCTCGAGCGCCTCGAATGCAGTGCAGATCCGCGCTTGCAGGTCGCGGAAGTAGTGGGCCGCCGCCTCGGCCAGATCCGTGTCCTCGCCCGTCACGCGCGCGATCCCTCACGTGCCGAGCGCTCGTGCACGACGTCCACCAGCCGCGCCACCGCGTCCGGATCGGTCTGCGGCCAGATCCCGTGTCCGAGGTTGAAGATGTGCCCGGGCGTGCCGCCGGCCTGCCGCAGCACAAGCCCGGCCTGGCGCGCGAGTTCATCGGGCGGGGCGAACAGCGCCGCCGGATCGAGGTTGCCCTGCACGGCCTTCTGTGGTCCCAACACACGGCGCACCGCTCCGAGCGGCATGCGCCAGTCGACGCCGATGACGTCGGCCGGGAGGCTCGCGAGCCGATCGAGCAGCGCGCAGCCCTGGTTGAGGTAGTAAATGAGGGGCACGCCGTGGTTGCGCAGCGCCGCGAGCGTGCGGGCCGCGCCGCGCAGGGCAAACTGCTCGAACTCCGGCGGCGCGAGCAGTCCGCCCCAGGATTCGAACAGCATCAGCGCCTGGGCGCCGGCGTCGGCCTGGGCCCCGAGATAGACGGCCATGGCGTCCGCGAGCCGATCCAACAGCCGCTGCGCCGCGCGCGGGCTCTCGTACAGAAACGCGCGCGCCGTCTCGAACTCCTTCGAGGGACGGCCGCTCACCAGATAGCACAACAGCGTGAACGGACCGCCGGCGAAGCCGATGAGCGGCACGCCGCGCGGCGCCTCGGCGCGCACCAGACGCACGGTGTCGAGCACGAAGGGCACGTCGCGCAGCGGCTCGAGCGGTCGCAGCGCATCGATGGCCGCGTCGGTACGTATCGGTTGGCCGATCACCGGTCCGGGCTCGAATGTCAGATCGACGCCCATGCCGGAAAGCGGCGTCATGATGTCGCTGAAGAGGATGGCCGCGTCGAGCGGGAAGCGCCGCAGCGGCTGCAAAGTCACCTCGGCGGCGAGCTCCGGCGTGCGCGTGAGCGCCTCGAACGACACCCGGGATCGGACCTGCCGGTATTCCGGCAAGTAGCGGCCGGCCTGGCGCATGATCCAGATGGGCGTGTGAGGCACCGGCTCGCGCCGGCACGCGGCGAGAAATACAGACGTGGGCGCGCTCAATCAGCGACTCCTCAGCCAGCGGGCCGCTTCCCGCGCATAGTAGGTGATGATGAGATCCGCGCCGGCGCGGCGGATGCCGGTGAGCGCCTCCATGACCGCCGCGCGCTCATCGATCCAGCCGTGCCCGGCGGCTGCCTTGATGAGGCTGAACTCCCCGCTTACTTGATAGGCCACGACCGGCACTTCGACCGTGTCGCGCACCTGGCGTATGACGTCGAGGTAGGGTCCGGCCGGCTTGACCATGACCAGATCGGCGCCCTCCTCGATGTCGAGGTGGACTTCGCGCAGCGCCTCGCGGCCATTGGCCGGATCCATCTGATAGCTGCGCCGGTCGCCAAATGCCGGAGCGGACTCCGCTGCCTCGCGAAACGGTCCGTAGAACGCCGAGGCGAACTTGGCCGCATAGGAGACGATCGGTGTCATGGCGAACCCGTCGCGATCGAGCACCCGCCGGATGGCCTGGACCCGCCCGTCCATCATGTCGCTCGGCGCAATCGCATCGGCGCCCGCGCGCGCGTAGTTGAGCGCCACCTCGGCCAGCGTCTGCACCGAGGAGTCGTTGTCGATCACTCCGCCGGGCAGCACGTGGCCGCAGTGACCGTGGTCGGTCGCGCCGCACAGGCACACGTCGGCCCACACCAGCAGTTGCGGGCAGGCGGCCTTGAGTGCCCTGATCGCCTCGGCGGCGAGTCCGCCCGGATCGAGCGCCGCGCTCGCCCTTTCGTCCTTGTGCGCCGGCGCGGCGAACAGCAGCACCGCCGGGACTCCGACGTCCAGGGCCGAGCGCGCCTCGTTGACGGCCTCGTCCACCGAGAGCTGACAGATGCCCGGCATGCTGGTCACAGGACGGCGCACCCCGGCGCCGGGAACGACGAACAGGGGGTAGATGAGCTGATCGGGGGCGAGGCGTGTCTCGCGCACCATGCGCCGCCAAGGATCCGATTGGCGCGTGCGCCGGAGTCTAACGGAGGGAAAACTCATGACTAGAGCCTCTGGGTTGATGGGCGCGCAACAGCGCATGACAGGCGAGCGCCAGTCCGCGCAGCGTCGGGGTTTCGGCGATGATGGGCGCGCAGCCGCGCGCGCCGAGTGCTGCGGAGGTCGTGGGCCCGATCGCGACGGCCGGTGCCGTCCCGAGCAGTCGTTTGAAGTCCTCCGGGCCCAGGGCGCGTTCCAGCTCGATCACGGCCGAGGGGCTCGCGAAGGTGATCGCGCCGACGGCACGGTGCTCGATGGAGCGTCTGCACGCGTCCACGTCGAGTGTCGCGCGGACTATACGGTACGCGACGAAGCGCACCACATCCGCGCCGAGACGCGCCAGGCCTTCCTGCAGCGTTCGCAGCGAGCGCGAGCTGGCCGGATACAACACGCGCCGGTTCCGTACGCCGACTTCCCCGAGCGCATCGACCAGGCCTTCCGCGCCTGGTCCATGGCCGAGCAGGTCGACGGGCCAGCCGCGCTCGCGCAGTGTGTCGGCCGTGCTCGGACCCACCGCGGCGATACGCACGCCCGCCGGCGGACTCGGCAGTGCGTCAGTAACGGCCTCCACCGCGTGCGCGCTGGTGAACACGATCCAATCAAATGTCCCGACGGTGTATCGCTGAGCTTCCCACCCGGCGGGGTCGGCCTCCTCAACGCCGATCACGGGCCAATGCAGAACCGCGAGGCCGAGCCGCTCGAGTTCGCCGCGTAGTCCGCGGCCTCGCGACTCGGCGCGCGTCACCACCACGGACCGATCAGTCGCGGCGCTCACGGCTCGGGCGCCTCCTGCGCGGCACGCTGCGCGGCGATCAGCTGGGCGGCACCTTGCGCCAGCAACTCCTCGGCGAGGCGTTCCCCGAGGTCGCGGGCGGCCCCGGCATCGGCCGGCGCGGAACCCTCGGCCGATAAGCTTCGTGTGCCCTCGAGCGTGCAGACGACGGCACGCATGTGGATCGATCCGGCTTCCAGGCGGGCCAGCGCACCGAGCGGAACCTGACAGCCGCCTTCGATGCGCCGCAGCAGCGATCGTTCGGCGGCTGTCGCAAGCCGTGTCGCGGCGTGATCGAGCGGCTCGAGCCAGCAGGCCGTTGCCGCGTCGCCCTCGCGGGCGCACACGCCTATCGCGCCTTGCGAGACCGCCGGCGGAAAATCCGCCGGTCCGAGCCGTTCGGTGATGCGCGACTCGAGCCCGAGACGCTTCAGGCCCGCGGCGGCCAACACAATGGCGTCGTAGTCGCCGTGCTCGAGCCGCTCCAGGCGCGTTGGCACATTGCCGCGTAGCTCGTGCAGGTGGATGTCAGGGCGCAGGCGCGCGATGAACGCTCTGCGGCGCAGACTGCTCGTGCCGACGCGGGCGCCGGCGGACAGCGCCGTCAGCGTCCGGCCGTCTTGGCTGACGAGCGCATCGCGCGGGTCTTCGCGCTCGAGCACCGCGGCGAGCGCCAGACCGAGCTCGAGCTCCGTCGGCAGATCCTTCAGGCTGTGCACGGCGAGATCGATGCGATCCTCGAGCAACGCGCGGTCGAGCTCCTTGGTGAAAAAGGCGCGGCCCTGAACGGTCCACAGCGGCACCTGGGTCTGCAGATCGCCGGAGGTGGTGATGGGCACGAGCTCGATGGCGGGCGCGCCGGGCAGCGCACCGATCAGCGCACGAATGTGCCGTGCCTGCCACAGAGCCAGTGCGGAGGCCCGGGTGCCGATGCGCAGCGCCGCGCGGGTCATGACTCGCCCTCGATCAGAAAGCGGTAGCCGACACCCCATACCGTCAGGAAGTGGCGCGGATTGGCCGGGTCACGCTCGAACCGCCGCCGCAGCCGCAGGATGAAATTGTCCACGGTGCGCGTGGAGGGGAATACGTCGTAACCCCAGACCCGCTCGAGCAGGTCCTCGCGCGAAACGATCTCACCGGGCCGCTCGGCCAGCACCTTGAGGATCATCGCCTCCTTTTCGGTGAGTTCCTGGGTGAGGCCGTTCCAGGCGCGGCCGCGGAAGGCCCGGAAGTCGACCTCATTCTCGCCGAAGCGCAGCACCGAGGTTTCGGCCGCCGCGCTCTGGTACCAGTCCCAGCGGCGGAGAATGGCCCGCACGCGCAGCAGCAGCTCCTTGAGGTGGAAAGGCTTGGGCAGGTAGTCGTCGCCGCCGGCCTCCAGGCCCCGCACCCGGTCGGCGGGATCGCCGCGCGCGGTCAGAAACAGCACCGGGCTGTTGTCGCCGCGCTCGCGCAGTGTGCGGCATACGGTGAACCCGTCGATCTCCGGCAGCATGACATCGAGCAGTACCAGACCGTAGGCTTGCGTAGCGAGCCGCTCAAGAGCGGTGCGTCCGTCGCCGGCCTGATCGACCGTGTAGCCTTCGGCGCGCAGGTTCTCGACCAAGCCGGCGGCGAGGTACGGATCGTCCTCGACCACGAGGATCCGGTGGGTGGTGTCGGCCGGTGTGCTCACGACGGGTTGCCGTCCTCGGGGTGCTCAACCGGTCGGGCCGTGTCGCTTGGCGGCGCATGCTTCGCGAGTGCCTCAGGATGGCTGCCTCCGGGGGCGGGGCTGGCTTCCGCCGTCCAGGACGGTTCTCGGCGATCGTGTTGCGACTCGCGAGGCCACACCAGCACGAAACGCGCGCCATGACCGACACCCGCGCTCTCGGCGGTCACTCGCCCGTTCATCAGGTGCATCAGGCGCCGCACGATGTACAGGCCGAGTCCGGTGCCGCGATAGCTGCCGCCACCCGGTTCCAGGCGCCGGAATTTATCGAACAGCCGGCCCGCATCGGCAGGCCGGAATCCCACGCCGCTGTCGCGCACGGCGAACTCGACGTTTCCGTCGGCGCGCCGCCCGCTGAACACGATGGTGCCGCCCCCGACCGCACTGACCGCCGCCAGCGCGTTGTCGAGCAGGTTGCGCAGGATGACGTCGAGCGCCAACGGGTCGGCGAGTATCTCCAGTCCCGAGTCGATCTCGACGCGCAGCGCGATGTGCGCCTGGGCGGCGCGCTCCTCGATCGAGGCGGTCGCGCGCCGCACGGCGCTCGCCAGGTCGACAGGTTCGCGCCGCAACTCGACGCGTCCACGATCCAATCGGGCGCTCTCGAGGATGCGGCTCACCATGCCTTCCATGCGCGCAAGGTCCGCGAGCATCCGGTCTGTCAGACCGCGCGTCTGTTCGGCCGTGAGCTTGCGCAGTGTCAGCGTCTCGAGCGAGAGCTGCAAACTCGCGAGGGGTGTTTTGAACTGGTGCGAGACCATCGCCAGGAAGTTGTCCTGCTCAATCATGGCCAATGCCTCAGAGCGCAGGGCCCGGGCGATGACCACGAGACACGCCACCAGGGCAAGCAGGAAAAATCCGCCCTCCCAGGCGTATTGCACGATCCGCAGGTGCTCCTGGGCCAGGAGCTGATGCTCGGCTACGGGGCTGACCCGGGCGCCGTCGGGGGTCAGCTGCACCGACGGCAGGAGCGCTCGGACGCGCTCGACCGGCACACCGGCCGAGAGCAGGGCGCGCGCCGCGGCAGCCTGGTGCGCGTACGCGCTCTGCAGCTGGGTGACTTTCTCCACGGCATAGTGGTGCTCGTCGTAGAGCCACCAGCCGACCTGAACGGTGCACACCATCACGAGCACCATGACGGTGATCTGCAGGATGCGCGGAATCCTGTTCGCGCGCGGCGTCATGCCGCGGACTCGAGCGCATGCCCGAGACCGCGGCCCAGCGTCTCGATGTCCGTTTCCCGGTGCGCAAGCGAGAGGAAGCACGCCTCATAGGCTGAGGGTGGAAAGTAGATCCCTCGCGCGAGCAGCGCATGGAACAGCCGGCCGTAGCGCTCGAGCGCGGTCTGATCGAGCGGCGCGGCGGTGCGCGGCGCGCCGGGCCCGTGCAGCGACAGCCAGAACAGCGATCCCACCCGGACCAGGTGCACCGGGAAGCTCGCCCGCGCCAACACAGGTCGCAGTACCGCTTCCACGTGGTTGCCGAGAGATTCCAGCCGGCGCCAGCCGTCCTCGCGGGCGAGTACCTCGAGTGTGGCGATGCCGCTCGCCATGGCGACCGGATTGCCGGAGAGGGTGCCGGCCTGATAGGTATCGCCGTCGGGGGCGAGCCGCGCCATGACGGCGCGCGGCCCGGCGAATGCTCCGACCGGCAGCCCACCGCCGATCACTTTGCCGAAGGTGGCCAGATCCGGCGTGATGCCGAGCCGTTCCGCGGCGCCGCCGCGCGCTAGGCGGAACCCGGAGATCACCTCGTCGAAAATCAACAGGGCTCCGTGGGCGCGCGTCAGCGCGCGCAGCCGCGCGAGGAACGCTTGGCGCTGGGGCAGCAGGCCGTGATTGGCGGGCACCGGCTCGATGATCACTGCGGCGATGCGCGCGCC
>JAJZZR010000106.1 GCA_021797465.1 Pseudomonadota bacterium
GTGGTGGCTGTGGGATTGTGGGCAACGCGCAGCGTTGTCCATCAAGTCCACAGCCTATCGAATCCATTGAAAGGATGTCTACGAACCGTACACTTTCTTTCTTCGTCACGCCGGCCAACCAATTATGCTGCGACGGCGGCAAAGCCATTGCCGCATTCGCACGGGTGGGTGGCATTCCTTATCATGTCTTGCCCAAACCCGGCGGCCCGAAACCAGAAGCACCCGACTGGCATATCAATAACGTCAATGCCTACCACAGCCGTCTCAAGGAATGGCTGCGTCCGTTCCATGGCGTGGCAACGAAGAACCTATCGCACTATCTCGGCTGGCGCAGAACGTTGGAGGCATTCGGTCATGAAAAGGTGCCGGGGCAATGGTTGAGCAGCGCCCTCGGATCGGGAGCTTATCAACAGGTAACGCTATAAGAGCGTTCTTTCAAGAAAGAACTTCTTTTTTGTAAAAAAGAAGCAAAAAACTTTTATCCCTTGGGGTGTGTGTCCGCAATCTTCCCGCCGGTTTGCCCCGGCCGGCGCGGGGCGGCTGAGCCTTCCCCGCCCAACCGGATTGCTCAATCGTCCGCGTCGCGCCAAAAGGCGGCTTGCTTTTCCTGCCGCCTTTTTCTTGCCAAGGACACGTGCCGCGCATGACCGACGACCTCGCCGCCCTCGTTCGATCCGGCCGATGAAGGTTTTGTCGAGCAGCTACACCTACCAGTGGTGGGGCGTGAAAAAACTCCAGCGAAATGCCAGCAGCGCGCCGTACAAGAAGCGGCTCGCGCCGGGAGGCTCCTGCTGGTCGATCGGCAACAGGGCATTCAGGGCAATTGAATAGCGTGGCGTGAGATACATAATGCCGGGATCGATGAGCCAGAGGGTTCTGCCGGAGCCGGGCACGACCTGTTCCTGGGCGCGGTTGACGCCGGTCATGGTATAGTTTGTTTCGACGTAGACATGCAACTCGGAGGCCTCGTTCGGCCCAAACCCCGCGGGCCACACCCGATAGTGGAACCCGGCATCGGCGAAAAACGTGTCGCCGAACTGATAGCCGGCGCCGGGGGCGTTGACTTGATATCCGACCTCGGCGGCGGCCACCCAATGGAGCGTCAGCCATGTCATGGTGAGCGCGTCGCGCGAACCCCAGGCGCCGGCGCCGGGCTGCAGATAACGCGGCGCCTGGCTGTTGGCGTTGTCCATGCCGGTCGGAACGATGACATTCACCAGGGGCGCGATACGGAAGGTGGAGCCGATCTCATCCAGATAGAAAACCGTGTAGCGCGCTCCCAGGAGAGTATCGCCCAGCCCCGTGGCGGAGAGCTGCTGCGTCCCTCCGGCGGTGGCGACATTGGCCGAGTCGGAGACGGGAAGAGCCTGGGCCTGGAGCATAAGCATGGGAGTGGCGCCATATTGCACCACGGTCCTCCCGTTGATGCCCTGCACCCCCTGCGTGCCCTCGTCAAGGGAGGGCATCAGCCGCACGGCGATCTCCCCGGCGGAAACCGGCGCCGCGCCCGGAAACGTTATCTGAGCCCTGAGGGGAGCGGCGAGCGCCAATGCCGCGCCGAGCCACACGGCGAATCCGGCCAGAAGGATCCTGATCATCGCAAACCCCGCGCAACCTCGTTTCATGTCGGACGGCCCCGCATGTGTGCCGAGCGATTCCGAGGCCCGTTCAGCCCGTGGCACGGGCGCAATCTCAATCTCAAGGTCGTAACGTCGCCGACCCGCGCGCGCTTGGCTCGTTTTCGGGCGCAGGCTTCCAACGGATGTCTCCGGGCGTGAAGCTGGCGTTGATGATCGCCTGGCGTATCTGCTCGTCAGTCACCGCGGCACCCGGTTTGAGCATGATGTCCGCAAGCCCGTGGCTCAGGTCGAAGCTGACATGATCGACCCCGGGTATCTGCTGCAGGCGCGAAACGATCCCATAAACATTGAACGGCATGGCCACACCCTTGACGATGGCCAGGGCCTCGCGCGGTGCCTCGGCGGCCAAGGCGCCACTCAGCAGCCCACCTATCCACAGAACGGCCCCCACGCAGGCTGCCGGCCGCCAGCGTCGGACATCAGTCATCGTTACTCTCTTGTGCAACACTCTCTTGTGCAACGCCATATAGGCAACATGCGACCTGTAGTAACTCCAGGGTCAAGAGGGGAAATGCAGCGCCATCTCACTAGCCCGTTTCATTCACGGGGTTGATGTGGCTGATGGGGAGCGGCGGCATTTGGGCATGGGTGAGTGTGGCGCGATTGCGCGGTTTGGGTGGGAATTTGTTCGGCGTGAGAGTTGGCGGAGGACGGGGTTTGGTCGGGGCACGCTGCCCCGGCGGTCAGGGCGGGCGCCGGACGGCGCGCTCGGCGAGCAGCAGCCAACTGTCCTGATAGGGATAGCCCGTCGGCAGCGCGACCTTGATGCGGGTGGCCATTTCGGTGACGCGCGCGGCGACCTTGAGCGGCGCGATACGAATGGTGCCACTTCAACCGCAGCCGGACGGCACGATCCGTTTCATTCTTCCTGCTATCTGTTGATGCCATGTGCTGCTGTGGTGGCTGTGGGATTGTGGGCAACGCACAGCGTTGTCCATCAAGTCCACAGCCTATCGAATCCATTGAAAGGATGTCTACGAACCGTACAAATCCGGTCATCGAAAGAATAAGTATTTCACCAATGCGGCAATGAGTAGGACCAGAGCGACGACTGCCAGCGTGCCGATCAAACCTATGCCCCACATCACGGCGCCGCCTTGCATCATCCCATGATCCATCATCTGCGTGGCTCGTTTCAGCGCGGGTGTTTCCGTCGCTTGTCATGAGGCCGATGCCATTCACTCTGCCGGCGAGGAGACGGGCCTGCGGACGGCAACCTGAGCGGCATGCTCTTGGGGCAGCCGCCACCCTTTGATGATCGAGTAGATCGCGGGAATGACGAGCAAGGTCAGGAGCGTGGACGAGACCATCCCACCCACCATGGGCACGGCGATGCGGCGCATGACTTCGGAACCGGTGCCGTTGCTCCAGAGGATCGGCAGCAGCCCCGCCATGATCGCGACCACAGTCATCATCTTCGGCCGCACGCGTTCGACGGCGCCATTCATGATCGCTCGACGCAAATCCACGCGGGTCAGCGCGATGCCTTCGTCAAGTCGCTGCTCGCGTATCTCGGCGAGTGCGTGATCGAGATAGATCAGCATCACCACGCCCGTTTCAGCGGCCACGCCCGCCAACGCGATGAAGCCGACCGCCACGGCAACGCTCATGTTGTAACCCAGCCACCACATCAACCAGGCACCGCCGACCAGTGCGAAGGGAACGGAGAGCATCACGATGAATGTCTCGGTGAGCCGCCCGAAGTTGAGGAAGAGCAGCACCATGATCACCACCAGGGTCGCCGGTACGACCACCTTCAGCTTCGCCTCGGCGCGCTGCAGATACTCGAACTGGCCACTCCACTCGATGTGGTAGCCGGGTGGCATCGCGACCTGCTCCGCCACCTTCTGCGACGCCTCGGCGACATAGCCGCCGAGGTCGCGACCTTGGAGGTCGACATAGACGTAGGCCACAGGTTGCGCGTTCTCGGTGTTGATGCTGGGCGGCCCCATGGTCACCCGCACGCTGGCGAGCTGGCCGAGCGGCACCATCGCGCCACCCATGGTGGGGACAAGCACCTGGCTGGCGATCGCCTCCGGGTCGTCGCGCAGCCCACGCGGATAGCGGACGTTCACGCCATAGCGCTCGCGCCCCTCGACCGTGGTCGTGACCGTCTCGCCTCCGAGAGCGGTTGCCACCACCTTCTGCACGTCGTCCACTGACAGCCCGTAGCGTGCGGCAGCGTCGCGATCCGGATCAATCTCGACGTAATGACCGCCCTCCTGATGCGCGGCGAAGGCGCTTGTCGTGCCGGGAACATCGTGGACCACTTTCACGACTTCGGCCGACAGCCGGTCCAGCTCCTGCAAGTCTGGACCGAAAACCTTGACCCCGACCGGGGTGCGAATGCCGGTGGACAGCATGTCGATGCGCCCTTTGATCGGCATGGTCCAGGCGTTGCTGACGCCGGGGAGTTGCAAGGCCGCGTTCATCTGGGCGATGAGCTGATCGATTGTCATCCCGGAGGGCCATTCGCTCGGCGGCTTGAGGTTGACCACGGTCTCGCTCATCTCGACCGGTGCCGGGTCGGTCGCGGTCATCGCGCGGCCCGCCTTGCCGAACACCGACACGACCTCGGGAAACGACTTGATGATGCGGTCCTGCGTTTGCAGCAGCTCGGCCGCCTTCGTCACCGAGAGGCCCGGCTGTGTCACCGGCATGAACAGCAAAGTGCCCTCATTCAGGTTGGGCATGAATTCGCTGCCGAGTTGCGAAGCCGGCCAGACCGTGACCGCGAGAACGCAGATAGCGGCGACCACGGTCAGCGTCGGGATGCGCAGCACGAGGCGGATTACCGGGCGGTAAATCCAGATCAGCACCCGGTTGATCGGGTTCTTGCCTTCCGGGACAATGTGACCACGGATGAAGAACAGCATCAGCACGGGCACCAGCGTGATCGACATGACGGCGCCGGCGGTCATAGCGAAGGTCTTGGTGTAGGCCAGCGGCTTGAACAGCCGTCCTTCCTGGTCCTCCAGCGCGAAGACCGGCAGGAACGCAGCCACGATCACCAGCAGGCTGAAGAACAGCGAAGGTCCGACCTCCTTGGCGGCCGCGATCAACGCCGGGCCGCGCGGTTCGCCGGGCTTCAATCTCTCGACATGCTTGTGCGCGTTCTCGATCATCACGATCGCCGCGTCCACCATGGCGCCGAGCGCGATCGCGATGCCGCCGAGGCTCATGATGTTGGAGCCGAGGCCGAGTGCATGCATCCCCGCGAAAGCCATCAATATGCCGATCGGCAGGGTCAGGATCGCCACCAGCGCGCTGCGGACGTGCAGCAGGAAGATGACGCAGACCACGGCGACGATCAGGCTTTCTTCAAGCAACGTATGCTTCAGCGTGTAGATCGCGCTGTCGATGAGTTGCGAGCGGTCGTAGACCGGCTCGATCGAGACACCTTTCGGCAGACCCGGCTTCAGCTCCTCGATTTTGCTTTTGATGTTGTCGATCGTGGTCAGTGCGTCCGCGCCATCGCGCTTCAGCGCAATGCCGCCTACGACCTCGCCGGTGCCGTTCATTTCGGCGATGCCGCGCCTTTCGTCCGGCCCAAGTTCGATGTGAGCCACGTCCTTGAGCAGCACGGGCGTGCCCGAGCCGTTCGGATCGGCCTTGAGCACGACGTTGCCGAGGTCCTGCATGTTGCGCAAATAGCCTCGGCCGCGGATCATGTATTCCGTCTCGCTCATTTCGATGGTCCGCCCGCCGACATCGCGGTTGCTGGCGCGGATGGCGTCGGACACGCGATCGAGGGGGATGCCATAGGCCTGCAGCTTCCTGGGATCGACCACGACTTGGTACTGCTTCTCGAACCCGCCGACGCTGGCGACCTCGGCAACGCCTTTCGCGGTGACCAGATTGTAGCGGACGATCCAGTCCTGGATGCTGCGCAGCTCAGCCAAGGTCCGCTGCGCCCCGAGCACGACATACTCGTAGACCCAGCCGACACCGCTCGCATCTGGCCCAAGGGCAGGCGTCACGCCGTCGGGCAGGCGCTTGGCCGCGAAGTTGAGGTATTCCAGCACGCGCGAGCGCGCCCAATAGAGATCGGTTCCGTCGTCGAACACCACATAGACGAACGAGAGACCGAAATCCGAGAACCCGCGCACGACCTTGGCGTGCGGCACGGCCAGCAGCGCGGTGGTCAGCGGATAGGTGACCTGATCCTCGACCACCTGAGGCGCCTGGCCAGGGTATTCGGTGTAGACGATGACCTGCGTGTCCGACAGGTCAGGGAGTGCGTCGAGCGGGGTGTTGGCGACCGACCACACGCCGATACCGACGAGCATGAGGGTCGCGAGCAGCACAAGCATCTTGTTGCGAGCGCAGAGCTCGATGAGGCGGCCGATCATGAGGAAACTCCCTACTGGGCGGTTTGGGGCTTGGCCCCGTCGGTAAAGCCCTGCAGGGCAGCGCGAAGATTGCTTTCGGCATCGATCAGAAAGTTGGCACCGACCACGACACGATCGCCGGGTTTGATGCCGTCCAACACCTGCACCCAGTTGTCGCCGTGAATGCCGAGATGGACGGTACGTGGCTCGAAGCGGCCTTCGTCGCGTGCCACGAGCACAACCTGCCATGTGCCGCTGTCGAGCACGGCGGAGTTGGGGACCGACAGGACCGGCGCGCCGGCGGGCGAGGCATCGATCTGCACGTTCGCGTACATCGCGGCCCGCAGCGCGCCATCTGGATTGGGCAGCACGATCCGCACACGCGCCGTCCGCGTTTCGGCCGACAGAGATGGGTAGATGAAATCGACCTTGCCTTCGAAGGTTCGCCCGGGGAACGCGACGAAGGTCGCGTGCGCGACCTGTCCAGGTTGCACAGCGCCGAGATCCTGCTCCTGCACCTGTGCGATCAGCCACATGTCGGACAGGTCGGCGGTTTTGTAGAGCGCCTCGCCGGCATCCACCCGCATGCCTTCCTGCACTGGCTTGTCGATGACGACGCCATCGACCTGGGCCACCACGTCGATGCGCCGGGTGGACCGACCGGTACGGCGCAACCGGGCAATTTCATCATCTGGGGTGTCGAGGGCACGTAGCCGTTCGACGGACGCCGCGCTCATCGCGCCACCCATCCTGGCAGCAACGAGATACTCCTCTTCGGACGCAACGAGATCGGGCGCATAGATCTCGGCCAGGACCTGGCCGCGCTGGACCGGGTCACCGGTTGCGGCCACGGCCAGATGCTCGATCCAGCCGGGCACCTTGGTCGTGACCGTCGCGAGGTGCCGCTCGTCGAACCGCAAGATTCCGGTTGCGCGGACGGCGCGTGCGGCTGCCGGCCGCATCTCCACGGCTTCGGTCCTGACACCCAAGGTCTGCAGACGGCCGGCGCTGATCCGGACTGTGCCGGGCGGGTCGCCCTGTGTGTCCTCATCGGCGTAGACGGGCAGGTAGTCCATGCCCATTGCATCCTTCTTGGGCTTGGGCGATGTGTCCGGCAGACCCATTGGATTGCGGTAGTAGAGAATGCGCTGTGCGCCACCTGCTTGCTTTGCCGGCGGCGCAGGCAGAGCGGCGGCTTGGGCCATCGCACTATCAATGAAGCCCGGCTTGTAATCACGCCCGTCCGCCGCTTTCGCGGGACCCGCCGCATAGAGCGGCTTGCCGTCTGGGTCCTGGTAGTAGAGCGGCGGCCGATCCTGTCCTATCGCTCGAACAGTGCCGCCAAATCCAAGGGCGATGACGGCAAATGCGACGACATTAGCGCGCATCACAGGTCTCCCCCAACCAGGCGTTCGATCGCTGCCAGTTCGACCTGCTCATCGAGCTGGGCTTGCAGCACGCGGAGTTCGGTCTCGTGAATCTGGTGCTCGGCGGTGATCGCTGCCGTCAGGTCACCCTTGCCTTGGCTGTAATCGGCCAGCACCGTCTGAAACAAAGCACGGGCCTGAGGGATCGCCTCGCGCCGCAACAGTGCCTCCGTTGCCCGGGCGGCGCGCAGCTTCGCGGCCGCCTCACCCAGGGCGCCCTCGATTTCCAGCAGGGCCGCGTCGTACCGTTGCTGGGTTGCCCGGAGCTGCGCCGCCGCCTCCTGCTGCCCGGAGGCCTCGCGGCCCCAGGGCACCGGAATGTTGAACCCGATGGTGGCGGCAAAGCCGACCGGCTGGTGGTTGGTCTGGATCAGCGGTCCCCCGCCGATTGTCAGGTCAGGGTACCAGGCCTTGTCGGCCAGCGTGCTGCGAGTGCGCGCCGCCGTGATCCCGGCGTTGCCTGCCGACAAGGTGGGATTGGCTGTACGGGCGCGCTCGACCAATGTGGCGAGGACGGGTTCGCCCGCGGGCATTGGCCTGGCCCGCACCGGTTCGGCCAACGGCGCATTGGCGGGATGCCCGATCAGGACATCGAGCCGCGCCCGCGCGGCATCTTTCTCCCCCTCCAGCCTGACCGCCTCGGTCTTGGCGGTCGTCTCCTCGCCGAGCGCCTGAATGACGGCGGTCTGGTCGCCACCGCCCTGGCCATAGCGGGCGGATGCCGCCGCGCGCATGCGGCGCGCCAGTTCGGCCACTTCCCGGTTCACCGCGATATCGCGGGTGATCAGGTAGTATTGGGCGTAGGCGACCTTGATCTTCTCGTCGATCTCGTCCTGCGCGGCTCGTTCCCGTCCACGGACGGCATCGACGTCGGCGAGTGCCGCTTCCCGGCGTAGGCTGCGCTTCCCCCAGAGCGGGAAGGATTGTGTCACCATGACGGTGTGTGCGCTGAAAACGCCCGGATCCTTGTAGTACTGATAGCTGTCGCTGATGGTCGGGTCATCGAGCGCATCTGCGCCACTGGCCTTGGCTGATGCGGCCTCCGTGTCGAGCGCTGCCGCGCGGAGGGCAGGACTCAGCTGCCTGCCCGCCGCGCGTAAACCATCGACGGTTGCGCCCAGCGGACCGTCAGTCGTTTGGGCGAAGGCGGGCGCGCAAGCGATCAGGCTGGCCGCCAGCACGCTGCTGGCGCCAAGCCGCTTCCACTGGGCGCGCACGTCACTTCACCAGGTCGACGTTGATGGTTCCTCGAACCGTCTCCGGCTCGCCTTGCACCTTGGCCGCGAGATGCAGTGCCCAAGTTCCGGCCATGCCAGGGTCCACCTCGAAGCTGTAGACGCCACCTTTCGCCGGCAACACCTTCACCGGCGCTGGCATGGTCGGCATTCCCTGCGGACCCATGTCGGCCGTGCTTTCGAAGATCACGGCGTCGGGCACCGGCTTGCCGTCCGTAGAATGGACCAGACGGATTTGGACGATGTCCTTCTGGCCGGAGAGCTGAGGCTTGCCGACCAGCTCGAAGCGATAGTCGGTTGCTACCGCATGAGCTGGGAGGATGGAGGACGCGAAGCCGCACGCGAGCACGACCGTGCTCGCGAGAATACGATTACGAAACATCAGACAACCCTTCGTAACCCGCCGCTGCACCCAGGTGCGTGACGAGCAGTGAACAACCAAATGTCAAAAAGGACGCACATCGAGTGTGCGTCGTTGAGATTCAGGTTGTTCGGGGTGGATTCAGTTCGGGTGTGCTGGCCAGCCCGGTCTGCCTGGACAGGGTCGACCAATATTCGACCGTACTGACGTGCGGGGTGAATTCAGTGCTCACGAGCCGCGCCGGCAGCGCGACGTCAGCAACGACCACACACCCCATCAGCTTGGGGCAGTCGGGCGCCACACCCTTGCACGGCGCCATAGGCTTGCCGTGATCCACACTTGCCGCGGGCATCATCATGTCGCATGGCATGCCAACCATCGTCATCGGCGCGGCACGCTCGGCCGCCTGGGCAAATTGCGCCGTCGTCCCGCCGACGATGGCGAACGCGATCAGTACGAAAAGAAGGTGGCGAAGGATCCGGAGCATCAGATCAGACATTACCCGTTACACGTTTTGCGTTCAAGTCCGAGCGTGCGCGGCCAGCGGTTCTCAATGCGAGGGACTCGCATCCAGGTGTTCCCGCTGACCCCTGGGCCGGGCCTGACCGAGTCCGATTTGCAACAGTTTGCGGAAATCGTCGCCTGATCGCATCACGGATGACGATTT
>JAJZZR010000128.1 GCA_021797465.1 Pseudomonadota bacterium
ATCATCGGCCACAAGCCCGGGACCGGCGGCACCGGCGGGGTGTCCTACCTCGCCAAGGCGCTGCAGCTGAAGTTCTTTCCGGAGCTGTGGCAGGTGCGCACGGCGATGTGAGCGGATCTCAGCGCCAGCGCTCGCAGGTCAGGCCCGTGCGGCGCGCGATGCGGCGGGCGCCTCTGGTGCCGTTGACCAATACGCCGTGCTCGACGAGGGCGAGGTGCGGGATGTCCGTGACGGAGTTGCCATACGCGCTTGCGGCTCCCGGGACCCGCTCGCGTATTTGGCGCAGGTGGCGCGCCTTTTCCTCGCCGCGGCAGTTCGCCGTGCTCAGCCGCCCATCGAGCCGATCGCCGTCCCAACGCACTTGCGTGCAGATGATCTCCTGAAAGCCGAGGGCGCGGCCGATTGCCGGCACGTACAGATCGGGGCTCGCGCTCATCAACACCAGGTGATCGCCCGCGCGGGCATGTGCCTGGAGGGCTGCACGGGCAGCGGCGAAAGTCTCATGTGCGGCCCAATGCGTGGCGAAGCGCTCCGACCAGCGGGCGAGATCGTCACGGGCAATGCCCCCGAGCGTGGCGCGCATCAGCACGCCCTTCAGCGCACCACGACCGCACAGGCCGAGACCGAAACCCACCGCGGTGGGCAGCACCGCCGGCAGGCGCAGCAGACGCCATGGGCGGCGTACCAGCATGCCGAGCAGGTACGGGCCGAAGGTATTGCGCCGGGTGAGCGTTCCGTCGAGATCGAAGACCGCAAGGCCCATGCGCAGCGCTTCCCAGAGTAGGGCGCGGCCTCAAGGCCTCGGCCGGGACCGAGCCTGAGGTCCGCGCAGCCGATCAGGCGCGGCCCGGGGCGGCGAGCTGCCGCAGCACGTACTGCAGAATGCCCCCGTGGCGGTAGTACTCACGCTCCTTCGGGGTGTCGATGCGCACGCGCGCCTTGAACGTGAGCGTATTGCCACCGTCCGCCGAGCCGGCCCTGACGGCGACTTCGCCACCGTCTGCCGCCAGGCCGGTGATCTCGAACACCTCTTTGCCGGTGAGACCGAGGGACTTGGCGCTCTCGCCGGGCATGAATTGCAACGGCGCGACGCCCATGCCGATCAGGTTCGAGCGATGGATGCGCTCGAAGCTCTCGGCGAGTACCGCGCGCACGCCGAGCAGCATCACGCCCTTGGCCGCCCAATCGCGCGAGGAGCCGGTGCCGTACTCTTTGCCGGCGAGCACGATCAGCGGTGTGCCGTCGGCCTTGTAGCGCATGGCGGCGTCGTAGATCGACGCCTGCTCGCCGCTCGGCAGATGGACGGTCACGCCGCCCTCGACGCCCGGTACCAGCTGATTGCGCAGGCGAATGTTGGCGAACGTGCCGCGCATCATCACTTCGTGATTGCCGCGGCGGGCGCCATAGGAGTTGAAGTCCTTCGGCTGCACGCCCTGTTGTTCCAGGTAGCGGGCCGCCGGACTATTGCGGGCGATGCTGCCGGCTGGAGAGATGTGATCGGTGGTGACCGAGTCGCCGAGCACCGCCAGCGCGCGCGCGCCGCGGATGTCCTCGACCGGTGGGGGGGTGTGCCCCATGCCGGTGAAATACGGCGGGTTCTTGACGTAGGTGGACTTCTCGTCCCAGGCATAGAGCTTGCCGGCGGGAACCTTGATCGCGCGCCAATGCTCATCTCCTTGAAACACGCTGGCATAGCTGTCCTGGAACATCTTCGAGTCGATCGCCTGAGCGAGCGTCTGCTGCACCTCCTGATCGCTCGGCCAAATGTCGGCGAGGTGGACCGGCTTGCCATCCGCGCCGGTGCCGAGCGCCTCGCGGGTCAGGTCGATATCGAGCGTGCCCGCCAGCGCGTACGCGACCACCAGGGGCGGGGAGGCGAGAAAATTCATGCGCACTTCCGGGTGTACGCGTCCCTCGAAGTTGCGGTTACCCGAGAGCACCGAGCAGGCGGTGATGTCGCCGGCCTTCACGGCGGCCGAGATCTCGCTCTTCAGCGGCCCGGAATTACCGATGCACGTGGTGCACCCGTAGCCGACCAGCTCGAAGCCCACCGCGGCGAGCTCCGGCAGCAGTCCCGCTTTACGATAATAGTCCGTGACCACGCGCGAGCCGGGCGCGAGACTCGTTTTCACCCATGGCTTGGCCGTGAGGCCGCGCCGGTGCGCGTTGCGGGCCAGGAGCCCTGCCGCGAGCATCACCGAGGGGTTGGACGTGTTGGTGCAGCTGGTGATGGCCGCGATGAGCACCGCGCCGTCCTTGAGCTCGAAGCGCTGGCCGTCGAGGCTCACCTCGGCGCGGCCCTGCGCCTGTGGGGCGCGCGCGGCGCGCTCCTGCGCCGTCTTCTCGGCATTCTGCTCATACACGCGCTTGGCCGACTTCAACGGCACGCGGTCCTGGGGGCGGCGCGGGCCGGCGAGGCTCGGCTCGACCGCGCCGAGATCGAGTTCGAGCACGTCGGTGTAGGCGACCGCCGGCGTGCCGCTGTTGCGCCACAGGCCCTGGTGCCGGGCGTACGCGCTGACCAGCTCGATGCGCTCGCGCGGGCGACCCGAGAGCTCGAGGTAGCGGACTGTCTCCTCGTCGATGGGAAAGATGCCGCACGTGCTGCCGTACTCGGGCGCCATGTTGGCGATCGTGGCCCGGTCGGCCAACGGCAGATGTGCCAGCCCGTCGCCGAAGTACTCGACGAATTTGTCGACGACGCCACGCTTGCGCAGCATTTCGGTGAGCGTCAGCACCAGATCGGTGGCCGTGGAGCCCGGGGAGAGCCGCCCGGTCAAGCGCACGCCGATCACCTGGGGGATCAACATCGTGACCGGCTGACCGAGCATCGCCGCCTCGGCTTCGATGCCGCCGACGCCCCAGCCGAGAACGCCGAGGCCATTGATCATGGTGGTGTGCGAATCAGTGCCGACCAGAGTGTCCGGATAAGCGCTGAATACGCCGTCGCGCTCGGCGTCGAAGACGACGCGTCCGAGGTACTCCAGGTTCACTTGGTGCACGATGCCAGTGCTCGGCGGCACTACCGCGAAGTTGCGCAACGCCGACTGCCCCCACCGCAGGAAGGCGTAGCGCTCGCCGTTGCGCTCGAACTCGATGCGCGTGTTGGCCGCGAGCGCGCCCGGGCTGCCGTATTGATCGACCTGCACGGAGTGGTCGATGACGAGTTCGACCGGCGCGAGCGGATTGACCTTCTCGGCATCCCCGCCGAGCCGCACGATCGCCTCGCGCATGGCCGCCAGATCGACCACGCAGGGGACGCCCGTGAAGTCCTGCAGGATCACGCGCGAGGGTGTGAAGGCGATCTCGTGGGACGGTGTCGCGGAGGGGTCCCACTCCAGCAGTGCCTCGACGTCGGCCCGGGTGACGTTTACGCCGTCCTCGCAGCGCAGCAGGTTCTCGAGCAGAATCTTTAGGCAGTAGGGCAGCCGGTCCACCTTGGCGCGCGGCAAGGCCGCGAGACTGTGGATCTGGTAGGAACGGGAGCCGACCTGCAGCCGGGTGCGCGCGTTGAAGCTGTTCGTCATGAGCGGGGCTCTCCTCATAAAACGCGGCGCGGATTATATCGGGTCGCTCGCGCTCGCGCGCGCCGTGGCGCCCGACGGAGCACTCAGGCTCGGCCGTCGGCGGTCGGCTCGAGCGTCTCGATCACCGCTCCGCCGAGGCACTGATCATCTCGGTACAGCACCGCGTATTGCCCGGGCGTCACGGCGCGCTGCGGCTGCTCGAACACGATGCGCAAGCGCCCGTCGGGCAGCGGCTCGAGCCGCGCCGGCTGGTCGGACTGGCGATAGCGGACCTTGACCGCGCAGCGCTCGAGCGCGCGCTGCGGCGGCGCCAGCCAGTGCGGCACGCCGGTGATGAGCGCCGCGCTGTACAGCAGGGGGTGGTCGCGGCCCTGCGCGACGATCAATGCGTCGCGCCCGATGTCCTTGGCGGCGACATACCAAGGCAGCCCGCGGCTGCCCGCGCGCCCGCCGATGTTGAGTCCGGCGCGCTGTCCCAGGGTGTGGAATGCCAGCCCGCGATGCGTGCCCAGCCGCTCGCCGCTGCTCGACTCGATCGGGCCGGGGCGCTCGGGTAGGAAGTGCGCGAGAAAGGCGCGGAACGGGCGCTCGCCGATGAAACAGATCCCGGTGCTGTCGGGCTTGTCGAACACCGGCAGGCCGGCGGCGCGCGCCTCGGCGCGCACCGCGGATTTCTCCAGCTCACCGATCGGCATCAAGGTGCGCGACAGCTCGGCGCGCCCGACGGCGTGCAGGAAATAGCTCTGGTCCTTCGCCGCGTCACAGCCCTTGAGCAGCTGCGGACCGTCCGGTCCCGGCGCCACCCGCGCATAGTGACCGGTGGCGAACGCGTCCGCGCCGAGCCGCTCGGCATAGCGCAGCGCGACACCGAATTTGATCTCGCGATTGCACAGCACGTCCGGGTTGGGGGTGCGTCCGGCGCGGTATTCGCTGAGGAAATGCTCGAACACGCGCTGGCGGTACTCGGCCGCAAAGCTCACGCGGTGCAACGGGATGGCGAGCTCGCGCGCCACGGCGCGCGCGTCCTGGAAGTCTTGCGCCGCCGTGCAGTAGCCGTCCTCGTCTTCTTCCCAGTTGCTCATGAACAGGCCGTGCACTTCCCATCCCTGTGCCTTGAGGCGCAGCGCGGCGACCGCGGAATCCACGCCGCCGGAGAGGCCTACGACGACGCGGCTCATAGCTCGCGGGTCGGCACCGCGAGCGCCGCCTCCAGCTCGAAGTGCCCGATCGGCTCAAGTCCGGCGGTTGCGCCGCGCAGGTAGTCCTCGACGCAGCGCAGCACCAGAGGACTGCGCAACCGCTCGCCGCCGGCGCGTATCTCGTCGCGCGTCAGCCAACAGGTCGAGACGATGCCGGTGTCGAGCGGCTGCTCGGGGCGGTGGTCGTGCACGGCGCCGGTGAAGGCAAAGCGCTTGTAGAGCCGGCGGGTCAACGGCTGACGCCAAAGATAGACGCCAAGCAGCCTCTCGGGCGTGAAAGCCCACGCGCTCTCTTCGCGGACCTCGCGCACCACCGCCTCGAGCAGAGTCTCGCCACGTTCGAGGTGGCCGGCCGGCTGGTTCAGCAGCAGCCGGCCGTCGATACGCTCCTCGACGAGCAGGAACCGTCCGCGGCGCTCGGTGAGCGCCGCGACGGTGACTTCCGGATTGCAATCGCACATGAGGGCGGAATTATAGCCGCCGGCGCAGCGGGAGTCGGTCCCGGCGCCTGCCCCGCGAGTGCGGGGGGAGGGTTGACCCGCGGCCCGCTCAGGCGTGTCGCGCCAGCTGCAGGCTCTCCGGGATCACGCACTTGTCCCAGAGCTGCTCGAACTCGTGCAGGTAAAGCCGGGCCACCGGCGGATTGTCGAGATCGGCGATGCCGTCCCAGCCGTCGGCTCGCAGCCGGTACAGGATCGCGCGCTCATCGGCGATCACATAGGCGCAATGCGGGGCGTCGCTGCGCGGCGGCAGATTGCGCACGTCGATGCAGCTCGATAGCCGTCGCGCCATCGCGACGAAGCGGTGTCCGTCGGCGCTGAGACGGCCGGGCTCGGCGAGCAGCACGCGCACCTTGGCGAACGGACGGGTCAGCACCAAGCGTTTGACGACGTCGAGAAACGCGCTCTGATCGTACAACTCGCGCTCGAGGCTGGGGGTGTAGATCGACAGCAGCCGCTCGGCGCGCGCGGCGACTTGATTGACCGCCAGGCGCGCTTCCCCCAGGGTGGCGAGCACGGTGAGCGCGTGGAAACCGCCGGTGTCGTCGTCGGAGGCGGCTTCCGGCACATAGCGCGCATGCGCGAGCGCCGCCAGGACATTGTGCCGTTCAAGTTCGCCGCCGTGAGACACCGCTCGCGCCCGCCGTTGAAGTCCGCTGTGCGGACACCGTGCGCCATACTAATTTAGAAGGCCCCGCGCCGTTGCCGAGCCGGTCACAGAATCCTCGGGGCGGAACGGCGCCTGCGCGGCGCGATTTGTCATATTTGCCGGGCGAGCTCCGCGGCCCAGCCGATGTAGTCGGCCGGCGTGAGCGCGCGCAAGCGATGCTTCTGCTGTGCCGGCAGGGGTAAAGCCTCGATGAATTCCGCGAGCGAGCGCGCATCGATCGCTCGGCCGCGTGTGAAAGTCTTCAGCCGCTCGTAGCCGTCGGGAATGCCGGCCGCGCGAAGCACCGTCTGCACCGCCTCGCCGAGCACCTCCCAAGCGCCGTCGAGATCGGCTCGCATCCGGCTCGCGTCCGGCTCGACCTTGCCCAGACCACGCGCGAGCGCGCGCCAGGCAATGAGAGAGTGCCCGAGCGCCACGCCGAGATTGCGCAGTACGGTCGAGTCAGTCAGATCGCGCTGCCAGCGCGACACCGGCAGCTTCTCGGCGAAGTGTTTCAGCAGCGCGTTGGCGATCCCGAGGTTGCCCTCGCAATTCTCGAAGTCGATCGGATTGACCTTGTGCGGCATGGTCGAGGAGCCCACCTCGGCGGCGGCGGCCCGTTGCCGCAGATAGCCGAGCGAGATATAACCCCAGAAATCCCGGCTGAGATCGACCAGCACGACGTTCATGCCGGCCACGGCGTCGCAATATTCCCCGATCCAGTCGTGCGGCTCGATCTGGGTGGTGTAGGCATTGGCGAGCAGACCGAGCGAGCCGACGAACGCGGCGCTCACGGCCCGCCAATCCACCTCGGGCAGCGCGGCGCGGTGCGCGTTGAAATTGCCCACCGCGCCGTTCCATTTGCCGAGCACTTCCACTGCGGCCCACCGCCGCTCGGCGCGCCGCAGCCGGCCCACGAAGTTGGCGACTTCCTTGCCGAGGGTGGTCGGGCTGGCCGGCTGGCCATGCGTGCGCGCCAACATGGCGAGTTCCGCGGCGCCGTGGGCGAGACCGGTCAGTTCCTCGGTCAACCCGGCGAGGGTGCCGCGCAGCCGCTCGCGCGCTTCCAACAGCAGCCGGGCGTAGCTTACGTTGTTGATGTCCTCGGACGTGCAGCCGAAGTGCACGAGTTCGAGGTTGGCGGGATCGGCGCCGGCGGCGGCCAATTCGCCGCGAACGTAGTATTCGACCGCCTTGACATCGTGATTGATGCGCGCCTCGATGGTCTTGACGGCCGTCGCGCACGAGTCGGCCGGCGCCTCACGAAGCCGCCGGGCGCACTCGCGCACCGCGGCGGTGATGCGCGCGCCGGGCAACTGCGGCACCGCGGAGGCGAGGTACTCGAACCACGCGGCTTCGACCCGGATCCGCTCGCGGATCAGGCCGGCCTCCGAAAGCAGCTCGCGCAGCGGTTCGGTGGCGGCGCGGTAGCGCCCGTCGACCGGGGAGAGGGCGAGTACGGCGGGCAGATCGTTCTGGAGCGGGTCGTGCATGCGCTGTGCGGAAACGGCAGGACAGGAATCGATTATGATATCCCATACCGTGACGCGTCCGCAGGCGGCCCAGGCGGCACGGTCGAGCTTACCGCGGGCCACGGAGCCATTTGTATGACGCAATCCTTTCGAATCGAGCGCGACAGCATGGGCGAGCTCCAGGTGCCGAGCGAAGCGCTCTGGGGCGCGCAGACCCAGCGGGCGCTCGAGAACTTTCCGGTCAGCGGCCGGCCCATGCCGCGCGCGTTCATCGGAGCGCTCGGCTTGGTGAAGCAGGCCGCGGCCCGCGCCAACGGCCGCCTGGGCCTGCTCGCGCCCACCCTCGCGGCGGCCATCGAGGCGGCGGCGGCGGAGGTGGCCGAAGGCCGCCACGACGCGCATTTCCCGCTCGATGTGTTTCAGACCGGGTCGGGTACCAGCACCAACATGAATGCCAACGAGGTGATCGCCGCGCTCGCGGCGCGCCGCCTCGGCACGCCGGTGCATCCGAACGATCACGTCAACATGGGTCAAAGCAGCAACGACGTGATTCCGACCACGATCCACGTGAGCGCGACGCTCGCCGTGCGGCGCGATCTGGCGCCGGCGCTCGAGCAACTGTGCGGCACGATCGCCGCCAAGGAGCGCGAGTTGGGCGCTCAGGTCAAGACCGGCCGCACCCATTTGATGGATGCGATGCCGGTGACGTTCGCGCAGGAGCTCTCCGGCTGGCGGGCGCAGATCGACAGCGGACTGGAGCGCCTCGCCGCCACCGCCCCGCGCCTGCAGCGCCTGGCACAGGGTGGCACGGCGGTCGGCACCGGCATCAACGCGCACCCGCGGTTCGCCGCGGTTTTTTGCGCCGCGCTCGCGGAGCTCACGGGCTGTCCGTTCGAGCCGGCGCGCAATTACTTCGAGGCGCTCTCGAGCCAGGACACGGCCGTGGAGCTTTCCGGCCAGCTGAAGGTCATCGCCGTCAGCCTGATGAAAATCGCCAACGACCTGCGCTGGATGAACAGTGGCCCGCTTGCCGGTCTTGGCGAGATCGCGCTGCCGGCGCTGCAGCCCGGCAGCAGCATCATGCCGGGCAAGGTCAATCCGGTGATCCCGGAGGCGACCGCCATGGTGTGTGCGCAGGTGATCGGCCAGGATGCAACCATTGCCGTCGCCGGGCAGTCCGGCAATTTTCAGCTCAACGTCATGCTGCCGGTGATCGCCTACAACCTGCTCGAGAGCGCGCGCCTGCTCGCCAACGTCGCGCGGCTGCTCGCGGAGCGGGCCATCGCGGGCTTCAAGGTCAACCCGGCGCGGCTCGCCGAGGCGCTCGAGCGCAACCCGATTCTGGTGACGGCTTTGAATCCAGTCATCGGCTACGAGAAGGGCGCGGCGATCGCCAAGAAAGCGTATGCCGAAGGACGGCCGATCCGCGAGGTGGCCGCGAAAATGACCGATCTGCCGCGCGAGCAGCTCGATCGCCTGCTGGATCCGCAGGCGCTCACGTGTGGCGGAATCACGGGTGGCGCCGGCGGCGGTGGCTGAGAACCCCGCCACGGGATCGGCGGCTCGGGACGGCGGGCTGTCCCTCGCGCGGATCGAGGCGCGGCTCGCCGGGAGCCGGCCGCAGCACGACCGTGACCAGTGGTGGGTCCCGGGCCAGAGCTTCGAGCGTAGTCGAGAGCTTTGCCGGTACTTTCCGGACGACCCGACTCCGGCGGCCGTGTTGGTTCCCCTGGTTGATCATCCGGGTGCGCCGACCGTGCTGCTGACGGTGCGCGGGAAGGATCTGCGCCATCACGCCGGCCAGGTCAGCTTTCCGGGCGGATCGATCGAGGCTGGAGATCCCGATTCGGCGGCCGCCGCGCTGCGCGAAGCGCGCGAGGAGATCGGGCTCGATCCGCAGTTCGTGACCGTCATCGGCTACTTGCCCGATCATGTGGTTATCAGCGGCTTTCGCGTCACCCCCGTGGTTGCGCGAGTCCGTCCCGGCTTCATGCTCGAGATGGATCGACAGGAGGTGCAGGCTGTGTTCGAGGTGCCGCTCTCCCACGTATTCGACGTGCGCCACCACCGGCCCCGTCGTCACCGGTTCCGCGGCACCGACGTGGAGGTCGAGCTCGTCGACATCCCGTACGGCGAGCACAATATCTGGGGCGCCACCGCCGGCATGCTGCTGACCCTGGAGCGCATCTGCCGCGGCGAGGGCGGCCATGAGCGGGGCTGATCCGGCCGAGGCGCTCGCGGCGCTGCTGGAGTTGATGGCGCGGCTGCGCGACCCGGAGCAGGGCTGT
>JAJZZR010000339.1 GCA_021797465.1 Pseudomonadota bacterium
ATATGTGTATGATCAGCGCTGGAACCCTGTAGTTGGGTGTTTTTGGGAGTCTATAATGGCGAAACGTCCCCCGAACGACGGCGCGTCCTGGAGCGCCAGTGAGCTGAAGACCTTGAAGGCGCTTGCGAAGGCGGGCACGCCGACCACCGAGGTCGCCAAGAAGCTCGGCCGTACTCCGGCGGCGGTGCAACAGAAGGCCATGCGAGCGGGCATCTCCTTCCGGGCCGCCAAGCGGGCCGGCGCGCGCAAGAAGAAATAAGCGCGAGTCAGCGTATCGAGGCCGGGTTTGGCGCGCCGCCAGCGCGTCGCCCGGCCTCTACCTGTGCAATTCGGGTCGACCGGGCGGCGGTGCGGCCGTGAGCGTCGCGGGCCTTGTCAAGGTCGCGATTAGTTGTCAAAATCCGCCGGTTCCGATGGTCGGAATTGGCTCAAGAGTGGCGGCTCGATAGGGGGCGTTATGCGGCAGGCATTTCGGCTTTCGTGTGCGGTGGCGGTGGCGTTGGCTCTGGGGGGGTGTAGCGTGCAGGTGCACAACACGACTCCGACCCACTTCCAAGCCGACCCGAACATCGGCATGTATCCGGTCACGGCGACCATCAAGAGCGGCGCGCTCGTCAGCAGCCCGCTGTATCTGTTTGAAGTCGGCGGCGGGCACAAGGTGCGGCTGCACCCCAATGCGACCGGCACGGCGTGGCGGGCGATGCTGCCGGTGCGTTGCAAGAGCAGCTTTCCACTGCAATATCTGGCCATCTGGCAGATTCAGGGTGTCTCCACCCGTCAGCGGCTCTTCCCGGCGCAACCGCTGCAGATCAAGCTGGACCAGCCGCCGCTGACCAAGGCGGCCGTCGTTGACACGTCGGGGCCGCCGGTGCACGGCGGTTGGCAGGGCACGGTCGACTACGAGTTCTCGACCGCCGCGAACACGAACATCACCGGCGCGAAGATCGAGCCGGTGGGCAAGACGCCGCAGGACCTGCTGTGGGCGCGGTCCATTCATGTCGTCAGCACCTTCCCGATCTCCGCCTCGTGCGATACGCCGACGGCCGTCGCGTTGTCATCGGGCTATCGGGTCGCGAAGGCGAAACTGGTGATCAGCATCCAGTCGAAGACGACGCCCACCTGGACCACGACGGTGAGCTTCCGGCCGAAGCCCGCCGGCGTCTGAGCGGCCGGGCCCCGCGGGGCCGAGAGCGCGGCGGTGCAGCAAACGGGGCTCGCCGACGAGCCCCGGCTTTGCATTGAATGAGGAAAAAAAGCACCGAGTGGCCGGCTCAAATCCTGGACGAATCCTAAACTGTGGCGCACGGGGGGGGATTCTGCGCCGTCCGGGAGCCGTTCTCACTCGGTGCGGGAGAGAGTGTGACATCGTGGCGCTGAACCAAGCGTGAACCACGCGTCACATGCGAGATGACGGTGCGCGGCGGACCGCTGCATATAATCGCTGCATGACGCTCGATCCCACACGGCGCTTCGCCGGCCGCGTCGATAACTACCGCCAGTACCGCCCCGGCTATCCGGCGGGGGTCATTCAACTGCTGCGTGAGCGGTGTGGGCTGCTCCCCGGCGCCGCGGTGGCCGATCTGGGCTCGGGCACCGGCATCATGACGGCGCAACTGCTCGAGGCGGGAGCACGGGTGTGGGGCGTGGAGCCCGACAAGGAGATGCGCGAGGCCGCCGAGCGGCAGCTCGGGGGGCGTGCGGGCTTCACGAGCGTGGCGGGCAGCGCGCAAGACACGACGCTCGGGACGCACTCGGTGTCGCTCGTGACGGCCTGTCAGGCTTTCCATTGGTTCGACCCGGCCGGCTCGCGCGCCGAGGCGCTGCTGCACCGCCATGCCCCGGAATACGCCGCAGTGCGCAAGCGGCGGGCGCACGGACCGGCCATGCGGACATTCTTCGGCCGCGAGCCCGAGCGCGCGGTGTTCGCCAACCGGCAGGTGCTCGATTTCGAGGGTCTGAAGGGCCGGGCAATGTCCTCTTCCTATGTGCCCGAGCCGGACGATCCAGCGCATGGGCCGCTGCTCGCGGGTCTGCGCGCGGCGTTCGAGCGCCATGAGCGAGAAGGGCGGGTTACATTTCCCTACGAGACGCTGGTGTTTTTCGGCCAGCCGGGCCGGTCCTGAGGCGCGCGGCGCTGGATCGTTCCGGGTGGTCAGACCGGGAGTGAGGCGATGAACTGCGGCAGCACCGCGAAGTGCTCGAGCGCGGCGAGGCAGGGAATGTCCTCGATCGGGCCGCGCCGGTAACCGTAGCGCATCAGCACCATTTGAACGCCGGCCGCCTGCGCGGTCTCGGCGTCCACCTCGCTGTCTCCGACCATGAGCGCATCGCGCGGAGCCGTCGCGAAGCTCGCGAGCAGCGCCTGCAGCACGCGCGGGTCGGGTTTGCGATAGGGAAGCGAATCACCGCCGATGACGCGGGCGAAGAAATCCGCCAGCTCCAGCCGCTCGAGGATCGTCTGCGCAAGCTGCGCGGATTTGTTGGTGCACACCGCCAGATGCAGCGAGCGCTCGCGGAGCAGTTCGAGCCCGGTGCGAACCCCGGGGTAGACGCTGGTCGTGCGCAATGGCTCGGCCGCATAGCGTTCCATGAACCTTTGGTGCGCGCCCGCAAGGTCGGCGTCCGCCAGCGCGCGCGCCGCAAGCGCCCGCTCGATCAGCTTGGTCGTGCCATCGCCGATCATGGCGCGCACGGCCGGGATCGGCAGCGGCGCGGCGCCGAAATCCGCCAGCACGCCGTTGACCGCGTGCGCCAAGTCGGCGGCACTGTCGATCAGTGTGCCGTCGAGGTCGAAAATGACGAGGGAGAGACTCATCGGCGCACTGTAGCATCCGTGCATGGGTCGCCGGCGACCCGCAACGCCGCGCAGGCGCTCCGGCATCCTGCCGGTACGCCTGGGGACAAATCCTGCGCCGCGGCCGCGGCGCGCCGATGCCGACCGCCGGGTCTAGCCGCGCTCGCGGAACGCCACGAAGCTGTGCGGCTCGATACGCAGCTCGTAGCTGTACTGGCGCGGACCGGCCGGACGGCGGGCGAACGGCAGTACCGTTCGAACCGGGTTGCCGCCCGAGACTACGCCGTTGGTCAGGTTCTTCATCTGGGCGAAGCCCCCGGTGATGCGCACCGCCACCGGATGGTTGCGGTAGGACTCCACCACGAACGTCCCGTTGCCGTATTCGAACAGGCTCACCTTGGCGGGTCCGTCGAGCCGCACGGGCATCCCTTGCGTGATGTAGCCGCGCAGCGCATCGAGGACCCGGCGCGGCAGCGAGTAGAAATCGTTCTGCTCGTCCGGCACATCGAGCACGTACAGCTCGCCCTTGCCGTAGCGCTCCATCAGCAGCAGCGGCACGCCACCCTGATCGTCGAGGCCGCGCACCACGGCCCACGCACCGTTGGTGAAGAAATGAATCAAGGGGAAGAGAATCGGACGGCTCCTGCCGATGTAGTTGCCGGCTCCGAAGCCGAACCCGGCCACGTAGCGCGTCGGCGCCACGATCGAGTGCGTGACGCGCATGGCGCTGATCTGACCGAAACCGTGGTTCTGCAGCGCGCGCAGCAGGCCCGAGGTGATGATCACGTGGTCCCCGGCGCGCAGATGCGCCGCGATCTCCTGGACGATGTGCGGATCCTGGCGCGCCGCCTCGGTGAGGAACACGGTCTTCGCGTGCGGCCAATGCGGGTACATTTCGATCGGAATGCCGATCATGCCGAGCATCTCGGGCAGGAAGTCCTCGCCGCTGGAGTCGAGCGGCCGGTACGTGGCCAGTCCGACCGGTTGTCCGAGGCTCCCGGCGACCCGATCGACCTTGCGCAGCGCGTAGGCCGCGACATTGGCGAGCCGCGGGCGCTTGTAGCCCGGCGCGCCCGGCAGGCCGCAGCACTGCTTGAGCATCTGGAAGTAGTTGAACGTGGTCGGCAGGTATTGCCACGCCGCGCGATTCTTCGGGTTGGCGGTCTGCAGCAGATTGGTGTATTCAAACAGGTCGATCGCCGGGGCCTTGGCGAGGATGGTGTCCCAGAGCTGCTCGGCGTAGCGGTCGAGGTAGTGCATCGCGATCGGGTCGACCCAGCCGCCGCCGTCGCGCCCCGGAGCGATGTTCTCGAAGTAGCGGAAGATCTCGTAGCTCTCGTAGGGCAGCAGCTGCTGATCCGTGGTGGGCGCGTAGCGTGTCTCGTCGCCGGTCCAGATCTCCGGGAAGATCTTCGGCTCGTTCTTCAGGTCGAAGCCCATTTCCTGGAACGACGGATAGAAATTCGGGAACTTGATGATCACCTTGACCTTGGGATTGGCGGCCTTGGCCGGTCCCAGGATCAAATTGCGCGATACCTCGTCCATGGTCCGCATGCGGTAGGCGGACCAGGACAGACTGCCTTTGGCGGCGATGTCAGCCAGGCTCTTGGTATTGTAGAAATAGAGATCATCGAGAATGAACTCGTTGAAATGCCGCGCCGTGAGCGCCGACATGCGCTTGGCCAGCGCGCGATCCTGCGGCAGGGCGTAATCGAGTGTATTGAACTGGCCATTGCCGCCCGGAGCGAGCATCGCCATGCCCCCGGCCACCGCCACGCCGTGGCGCACGAAGAACTTCTTCACGCGCTCGAGCTCCCGGCCGGTGGCACAGTCGCCCGCGCGGTAACTCTCGATGAACACCTTGTCGACGTGCAGGCGGGTGCTGATGGTCCGCCAGCTCGAGCGCATCCAGGCCGGATCCTTCGCCATCCGCTTCACGACCTGCACCGGGATGTAGACCGTGACTTTGAAATTGCGGTATGGCGCCGGGGCCGCGGCCCAGGCGGTTGCACATGCGCCGAGCAGCAGCAGGACGACGGCGAGAGATTTGCGCAACGTGAGCATGGTGGACCCCCTTCGGATCTCGGTCTTGGGATGATAGCGCTACCATAGCGCCGTCGTGGTCGGGAGTCAAAGCGCCGAGGACGGCCGGTGAGGCGCCAGGGCCGATCGGACTTGCGTTATAATTTGTCTCATCAGGGGATCCGCGAGCCGGTGCGCTATCCCGAACTCAATCTTGGACCGGGAATTTTGATGCACGGTATTGCGCGAGGTGCGACCTGCCTCGAGTTCGGGCGTTTTCGACTGTTTCCGCTGCAGCGCGAGCTGCATGCCGGTGATCAGCTGGTCACGCTCGGATCGCGCGCTTTCGACGTCCTGCTGGTGCTGCTCGAGGCCGGCGGCGAGCTGGTCAGCAAGGAGGAGCTGCTGGCGCGCGCCTGGCCGGGCATCGTCGTCGAGGAAAGCAACATCCAGGTGCAGATTTCGGCGCTGCGCAAGGCGCTCGGCGCGGACCGCAATCTCATCGTCACCGTGCCGCTGCGCGGCTATCGCTTCGTGGGCGAGGTGACGGTGGTCGGCGGGGAGCGCCCGCCCGGCGGCGCTGCCGACGAGCGCGCGACGATCCCAACCAATCTGCCGGCCGCGGTGTCGGATTTCATCGGCCGTGAGGCCGAGCTGATCACGGTGCGCGAGCTCCTGCGGCACAACCGGCTGGTGACACTGGTCGGGACCGGCGGCATCGGCAAGACGCGCCTCGCGCTCGAGGCCGCCCGCGCCTCGCTCACGGAGTTTGCCGACGGGGTATGGCTCGCCGAGCTCGCCCCGCTCACCGACCCGGAGTTGGTGACGAGCGCGGTGCACGGGGCGCTCGGGCTGCAAAGCGGCGCGACTCGCTGGACGGGCGAGCGGCTGGCGGCGGCGCTGCGCGGCAGGCGGCTGTTGCTGGTGCTCGATAATTGCGAGCACCTGATCGGCGCGGCGGCCCGCGAGGCCGAGGCGTTGTTGCACGCCGCCCCGCAGCTGCGCATGCTCGCCACCAGTCAGGAGCCGCTCGGGATCGAGGGCGAGTGCACGCTGCGGCTGCGGCCGCTGGAGTTTCCCGCCGAGGACGCCACGGGGCTGGCGGCCGCCGAGCGTCATGCCGCGGTGCGCCTGTTCGTGGCGCGGGCCCGCGCCGCCGATCCGCGCTTCACGCTCGATGAGCGCAACGCCGCGACGGTGGCGATGATCTGCCGGCGCCTCGACGGCATACCGCTTGCGATCGAGCTGGCGGCCGCGCGCTCGGCCGCGCTCGGCATCGACGGCCTGGCGCAGCGGCTGGATTTGCGCTTCCACGTGCTCACCGGCGGGCGTCGCACGGCCCTGCCACGTCATCAGACGCTGCGTGCCACGCTGGACTGGAGCCATCGGCTGCTTTCGGAGCCCGACCGCATCGTGCTGCGCCGGCTGGCGGTGTTCGCCGGCAGTTTCACGCTCGAGGCGGCCGGGCGGGTGGTGGCCGACACGGCGCTTGCGGAGTGGGAAGTGGTCGGTCGCATCGCCGAGCTGGTGGACAAGTCGCTCGTGGTCGCGGATACCTCCGGTGCCGAGCGGCGCTACCGCCTGCTCGAGACCACCCACGCCTATGCCATGGAAAAGCTTGCCGACAGCGGCGAGTTCGGCCCGCTCGCGCGGCTGCATGCCCGGCATTTTCACACGCACTTGTACGATGCGCTCACCGTCTGGGAACGTACGCCCTCGATCGAGTGGCTGGAGAAGCTGGGGCCGGAGATCGATAACGTACGCGTCGCACTCGATTGGGCGTTCGCCCCGGACGGCGATCCGGCGCTCGGAATCGAGCTCGCGGCATCGTCATATCTGCTGTGGTACCTGCTGTCCCTGATGCAGGAGGGCCGCTCACGCCTGGAGCGGGCTACTGCGATGCTCGGGCCCAAGACGCCAAAGGCGATCGAGGCACGTCTGTGGTACGGCTACGCCTTTCTCTCGACCGGCGAGCCGCGCGGGCGGGCGGTGCCTGCGCTGCGACGCGCCGTGGCACTGTTTCGGGAAGCGAGCGAGCCGATCGAACTGGCCCGCGCGCTCGCGTTCTTCGGCTTGAACCTCGTGCGCACCGGCGCACTGAGCGAGGGACTCGCGGCGTTGGAGGAGGGGTGCGGGTTGCTGACCGCGGGCGCGCAGCCGAAGAGCTACGCGTTGTGCCTGACGAATGTCGCGATCGCGCATACCGTGGCCGGACAGTATGCGCAGGCGCGTGCGCGGCTCGATCAGGCGCTTGCGGTCGGCCAGCACTCGCAGGCGGATTTCTGGGTCTGGCGGGCGCTGATCTACAAGGCCGAGGTGCAGTTTGCCGAGGGGCGCATCGAGGAGGCGATCGCGCTGGCGCGCGAGGTGATCGAGCTGTGCCGGGCGGCGCGGCGCACGGGACTGCTCGGCCACGCGCTGTGCAACCTGGCGGGCTATCTGATCGCGCGCGGCGCGATCGAGGAGGCGAGCGCCGCGCTGCGCGAAGGCCTGCCGCTGACCGAAGAGAGCGAGCTCGATACCGTGCTGCTGGCCGGCGGCATGCAGCATCTGGCGGAAATCGCCGCGCGGCAGAACCATCTGGAGCGCGCCGCGCAGCTCATCGGCTACGCGCATGCGTTCTTTTCCGCGGAGTTCGCCGGTCGCAGTCCGGCAAAGCGCAGCATCGAGGCGGGCATTCTCGCGCGCCTGCGCGCTGGTCTGCCGCCCGAGCAGCTCACCGAGCTGATGCAGATCGGTGCGCACTGGAGCGAAGACGAGGCCATGTCGGCGGCGTTCGACGTGTGAGGCAGGCCGCGCCTGAACTCCCCCAGAGGCCGAAGCTACCGGCAAGCGCAATCCCTTGTCCCGATAATTAAGAAACTTTAAGCATCTTTCAGGGGGCACTAAGGATTTGCCGCAAACGAGCCGCCATGCTTCGCGCGTTAAAAAGTATGGCTGGTCTCCGCCCCCCATGAAGCGTACCTCTCGATCACGGTTACTCCGACTCATTCTGCCGCTCTCGGCAACGCTGCTGCTCTCCGGCTGTCATTGGGCCGTGCTCAATCCGGCGGGCCCGATCGGGGTGGCGGAAAAATGGATCATCGATACGGCCATCGGCCTGATGCTGCTCGTGGTGGCGCCGGTGATCGTGCTGACGCTGTTCATCGTCTGGCACTACCGCGCTTCCAACACGAAGGCGAGGTACGAGCCGGACTGGTGCCACTCGACCAAGATCGAACTGACGATGTGGGGCATCCCGATCGCCATCGTCTGCATTCTCTCCGTGATCGCCTGGCGCAGCTCCCATCAGCTCAATCCGTTCCGCCCCATCCTCTCGAACGTCAAGCCGGTGCACATCGAGGCGGTGGCGATGGACTGGAAGTGGCTGTTCATCTACCCGAATCACAATATTGCCTCGGTCAACGAGGTGGCGATGCCGGTCGGCGTGCCGGTGGTGTTCCACATCACTTCGGCCACGGTGATGAACTCGTTCTTCATCCCGCGGCTCGGCAGCCAGATCTACGCCATGGCCAACATGCAGACCGCCGACAATCTGGTGGCGAGCGCTCCCGGCACCTACCGGGGCATCTCCGCCAACTTCAGCGGCGGCGGCTTCTCGGGCATGGTGTTCCATGTCAAGGCGATGTCGGAGAGCGACTACCAGCGATGGCTGGCGAAGGCCGGCTCCTCCACCCGGACCCTGGACGACAAGGCATATCTCGCCCTCGACAAGCCGAGCTCGGACGTGCCGGTCACCTACTACGCGCACGTCAATCCGGACCTGTTCGCGCAGATCCTCATGGGCAAGTTGGCGCCGGGTGGGCCATTGGCGATGAAGGCCACCACCATCACTTCGGGCGGGGAAATGGGCCCCATCGGGAGAGATTGAATGTTCGGCAAGTTGACTCTGAGCGCGATTCCCTACACCAACCCGATCATCATGTTCGGGGTCGGCCTGCTGGTGCTCGTCATCCTGTCGACCCTCGGGGCCATCACCTACTTCCACAAGTGGAAATACCTGTGGACGGAGTGGCTGACGTCGGTCGATCACAAGAAGATCGGCATCATGTATCTGATCCTGGCGGGGCTGATGCTGCTGCGCGGCTTCGCCGATGCCATCATGATGCGCACCCAGCAGGCGCTGTCCTACGGCAGCAACATGGGCTATCTGCCGCCGGGGCACTTCGACCAGATCTTCACCGCCCACGGCACGATCATGATCTTCTTCATGGCGATGCCGTTCATCATCGGTCTGATGAACTGCATCGTGCCGCTGCAGATCGGCGCGCGGGATGTCGCGTTCCCGCTGATGAACAACCTCAGCCTGTGGCTGACCGCCGCCGGCGCCATGCTGGTCAACGTCTCGCTCGCCATCGGCAATTTCTCGCGCACCGGCTGGCTCGCCTATCCACCGCTGTCGGAGCTGCACTACAGCCCGGGCGTCGGGGTGGATTACTACATCTGGGCGCTGCAGGTGGCGGGCGTCGGAACGACCTTGAGCGGTGTCAATTTCATAACGACCATACTCAAGATGCGCGCGCCGGGCATGAAGATGATGCGCATGCCGGTATTCACCTGGACGTCGCTGATCGCGAACGTGCTGATCGTCGCCGCCTTCCCCATTCTCACCGTGACGCTGGGCCTGCTCGCGATGGACCGCTACGTGGGCACGCATTTCTTCACCAATGCGCTCGGCGGCGATCCGATGATGTACGTCAACCTCATCTGGATCTGGGGCCATCCCGAGGTCTACATCCTCATCTTGCCGCTGTT
>JAJZZR010000547.1 GCA_021797465.1 Pseudomonadota bacterium
AGCCTGACCTTGCCGGCACCGCCGGCGGCGCCGCCGATCACCACCGCCTGTCCATGATTGATCCGCATGGCCTGCTGGCTATCCAGATGCACCGCCGGCAGATGCGCAAGCGGCCAGTCCGCCGGCAACATCCGCGGCGGCAGCCCGTTCTCGCACGCGAGCGCGATCGATTCCAGGGTCTGCATCGGCTCCCGTTCGAAGGGCTCGACACTGATGCGCCGCAAGGCCGTGACGTGCCCGCAAGTACCCAGCGCGCGGGCGATATCCTCGGCCAGCGTGCGCACATACGTGCCCTTCGAGCAGTGAGTCTCGAGATCGATGCTTTCGCCGTGTCGCGCGAGGAGCCGCAGGTCGAAGATCTCGATGGGGCGCGCCTCGCGCTCGATCACCACACCGGCGCGGGCCAGCTCATAAAGGGGGCGGCCCCCGCGCTTGAGGGCCGAGTACATCGGTGGCACCTGGCGTCCGGCCCCCCGGAACGCTGCGAGTACCGCTTCGATCCGCTCCGGCGCAAGATCCGGCACACTCGCGCGCTCGACGATCTGCCCTTCACGGTCACCGGTGACCGTACTGACGCCCAACAACACGGTGAATCGATAGCGCTTGCGGCTCGAGAGGATCTCGCCAGCGATCTTGGTCGCCTCGTCGAGGCAGATCGGCAGCATCCCGGTGGCCAGTGGATCGAGGCTGCCGGCGTGACCGGCCTTCGCCGCCCCGTACAGCCGTCGAACGCGCTGCAACGCCGCGTTCGACGAAAGCCCGGCGGGCTTGTCGAGCAGGACAATCCCGATGGGCATCGGCGTCAGCGCTTGGCCCGATCTTTGGCCTGATCCTCGGTCCGCGCCCGATCGATCAGGCCGCTCAGGCGCGCGGCCCGCTCGGCGGTGTCGTCGGGGTGGAATTCCAACCGCGGCGCATGCCGAAGACCAAGCTCGCGGCCCACCTGCCCGCGCAGAAACCCGCCCGCGCGGGTCAACCCGCGCAGCACCTCGTCGACCGTGTTTTCGCCGGCGAAGGGCACGAAGTACACGCGGGCGAGCCCGAGATCGGTCGCGAGCCGCACGGCGGTGATGGTGACGTGACCGACCCGCGGATCCTTGACCTCGCGCGCGACCAGCCCCGCGATCACCCGCTGCAGCTGCGCTTCGATCTTGCGAATCCTGGAGTCGGCGGCGCTCATTGCAGCGTCCGGGCCACCTCGACGCGCGCGAAGCATTCGATCTGGTCGTCCACGCGCACGTCCTGGTAGTTCTTCACGCCGATGCCGCACTCGGTGCCGGCCCGCACCTCGTTGACATCGTCCTTGAAGCGGCGCAGCGACTCGAGCGCGCCCTCGAAGATGACCACGTTGTCGCGCAGCACACGGATCGGGTTGTTGCGCCGCACGAAGCCCTCGGTGACCAGGCAGCCGGCGACTACGCCGAACTTGCTCGAGCGGAATACCTCGCGAACCTGCGCCACACCCACGATCTGCTCCTTGATCTCCGGCCGCAGCAATCCGGTCATCATCTGCCGGACGTCGTCGATGGCCTCGTAGATGATGCTGTAGTAGCGCACCTCGACACCGGTTTCCTTCATCGCATCGCGCGCACCGGAGTCGGCGCGAACGTTGAAACCGATGATCAACGCCTTGGAGGCGGCAGCGAGCTGCGCGTCCGATACCGTGATGCCGCCGAGGCCACTGGCGATCAGCTTGACCTGCACTTCCTCGGTCGAGAGCTTCTCGAGCGCCTCGCGCAGCGCCTCGACGCTGCCTTGCGTATCGCCTTTGACGAGCACCGCGACCGCGCCGGCCTTCTGCTCCTGCATCTGCGAGAACACGTCCTCCGCGCGCGTCGCCTGCCGGGCGAGCTTCACATCGCGGGATTTGCTCTGCCGGTACATGGCCACTTCGCGCGCCTTGCGCTCGCTCTCGACGACCAGAATCTCCTCGCCGGCGTTTGGGGCGCCCGAGAGCCCGAGGACCACCACCGGCATCGACGGCGGAGCCGCCTCGACCGCATTGCCGTTCTCATCGAACAGGGCGCGCACCCGCCCGAACTCCGAGCCGGCGATGATCGGTTCGCCGAGCTTGAGCGTGCCTTTCTTCACCAACACCGTGGCGACCGCGCCTCGGCCCTTCTCGAGGCTCGACTCGATGACCACGCCGCTGGCGAGTCCCGTGCTCGGCGCACGCAGCTCGAGCACTTCCGCCTGCAGCAGCACCGCCTCGATCAGCGCGTCGATCCCCTCGCCGGTGTGCGCCGACACGTTCACGAACATGTTTTCCCCGCCCCAATCCTCGGGAATCACGCCCTGCTTGGCGAGCTCGTTGCGCACCCGGTCGGGATCCGCATCGCTCTTGTCGATCTTGTTGACCGCGACCACGATCGGTACGCCCGCGGCACGCGCATGCTGGATCGCCTCGATGGTCTGCGGCATGACGCCGTCGTCGGCGGCCACGACGAGAATGACCACGTCGGTGACTTTTGCGCCGCGAGCGCGCATCGCGGTGAACGCCGCGTGGCCCGGTGTGTCGATGAAAGTCACCACACCCTTGGGCGTCTCCACGTGATAGGCGCCCACGTGCTGCGTGATGCCGCCGGCCTCGCCGGCGGCCACCTTGGTGCGCCGAATGTAATCGAGCAGCGAGGTCTTGCCGTGATCGACATGCCCCATCACGGTCACCACCGGCGGACGCGCCTCCAGCTGTTCCGCCTCGGCCTTCTCGCCTTGCAGCCCCGCTTCGATCTGATCCTCCTGGATCAGCTTGGCGGTATGGCCGAGCTCCTCGACCACCAGCACCGCCGTGTCCCGGTCAAGGGACTGATTGATGGTGGCCATCACGCCGATGTTCATGAGCGCCTTGATGACGACCGGCGCCTTGACCGCCATCTTCTGGGCCAGCTCGCCCACGGTGATGGTCTCCCCGATGTTCACCTCATGCACCAGCGGCGCCGTCGGCTTCTCGAATCCATGACGCGCCTCCGACGCGCCGCGCACCGTGCGCGACTTGACCGGGCGGCGCTTCTTGAACCGCGAGCTGACGTCGGTGGTGACATGCAGCTCCTCGCGTCCATAGCGCGTGTGCTTGTCATCGGTCGCGGGGCGTTCCCGGGTCCCGGGCGCCGCCGGTCGCGCCGCGGCGGGCGGCTCCTTGACCTTCGGGGCCGGCTCGGCCGGCGGATTCTCACGGTTCTGGTGCTCGAGCGCCTCACGCTCGCGGCGTTCCTGCTCCTGCTGCTCCGCCTCTCGCCGCGCATCTTCCTGGGCACGCTTGCGGGCGGCCTCTTCTTCCTCGATGCGACGCCGATTCTCCGCTTCGAGCCGCTCGTGCTCGCGGCGCTCGTGCTCGCGGCGCTCGTGCTCGATCCGTTCCTGCTCGAGTCGCTCGGCCTCCTCGGCCTCGCGGCGCTTCTGCTCGATCTCGTCGTGCTGCTTGCGGGCCTGCTCCTCCAACACGTCGCGCTTGATGTAGGTGCGCTTGGTCCGCACTTCCACGCTGACCGTGCGCGAGCGGCCCTGGACGCTGGAGAGCTTCAGCTCGCTTTGAGTCTTGCGCTTAAGGGTGATGCGACGGGGCGCGGCGTCGCCGTCCTTGCCCGCGCCGTGGCTGCGGCGCAGATGGGTGAGCAGCTCGAGCTTTGCATCGTCGCTGATGTGATCGTCCGGTCCGTTGACCCGAATGCCCGCCTGATCGAGCTGCTCGAGCAGCCGATCCACCGGTACCTTCAGGACTTCCGCGAACTGCGCTACGGTCACTTCCGCCATACGTCTTGCACCCTATAAGATCAGTTGCTGGGCGCGAACCAGGGCGCCCGAGCTGTCATGATGAGCTTGCCCGCCTCTTCCGGCGCCAATCCCTCGATATCGTTCAGGTCATCGATCGACTGCTCGGCGAGATCCTCGCGTGTGCACACCCCACGGCGCGCCAGCGCCAGGGCCAGATCCGGGCTCATACCCTCGAGCAGCAGCAGATCGTCGGCGGGCATCGACTGATCCAGCGACTCCTCGCTGGCGATCGCCTGAGTCAAGAGCACGTCGCGCGCCCGGTTGCGCAGTTCCTTGACGATCCCCGTGTCGAACTCGGCGATCGAGGCGAGCTCCCCTTGCGGGACGTAGGCGATCTCCTCGATGGTCGAGAAGCCCTCCTGCGCCAGGATGGTCGCCACGTCCTCGTCGACGTCGAGCTGCTTCATGAACAGCTGCACCAATGACTTGGCTTCGGTCTCGCTCTTGGCCTCGGCATCAGACTCGGTCATCACGTTCAGTTCCCAGCCGGTCAACTGGCTGGCCAGGCGTATGTTCTGTCCGCCGCGACCGATCGCCTGGGACAACTTGTCCTCGGCCACCGCGATATCCATGCTGTGGGCATCCTCGTCGACGACGATGGAGAGGACCTCGGCGGGCGACATGGCGTTGATGACGAACTGAGCCGGGTTCTCGTCGTGGGGAATGATGTCGACACGCTCGCCGGCGATCTCGTTGGAGACCGCCTGCACGCGCGAGCCGCGCATGCCGACGCAGGCACCGACCGGGTCGATGCGCGCGTCGCTGCTTCGTACGGCGATCTTGGCGCGCACGCCCGGATCACGCGCCGCACCGAGGATGTGGATCAGTCCCTGGCCGACCTCGGGCACCTCGAGCTTGAACAGCTCGATCAGAAACTCCGGCGCGGTGCGCGTCAAAAACAGCTGCGGGCCGCGCAGCTCGGAGCGCACCTCGCGCAGGAACGCCTTGATGCGGTCCTGCGCCTTGACCTGCTCGCGTGGAATCATGTCGGTACGCGGCACGAAACCCTCGGCGTTCGAGCCGAGATCGATGTAGATCCCGTTGCGGTCGACCCGCTTGACGACGCCGCTGACGAGCGTGCCCACCCGGTCGCGGTAGGCATCCACCACCTGCCGCCGCTCGGCTTCGCGCACTTTCTGCACGATGACCTGCTTGGCCTGCTGGGCGGCGATGCGCCCGAAGGCGACCGACTCGATCGGCTGCTCGACGAACCCGTCGATCTGCGCGTTCGGATCCAGATCGCGCGCATCCTCGAAACGCAGCTCCCGGTCCGGCGCCTGCAGCTCGGTCGAATCGTCGGCGAAGACCTTCCACCGGCGAAACGTGTCGTAATCGCCGCTGCGCCGGTCGATCGCCACCCGCACATCCCACTCCTCGCCGTGCTTGCGGCGCGTCGCGGCGGCGAGCGCGGCCTCGAGCGCCTCGAAAATCACATCTTTGTCGACGCCCTTCTCGTTCGAGACGGCATCGACAACCATCAGGATTTCCTTGTTCACTGCTCTCACCTCTGCAACAGTCGTCACCGCGCGCAACGCCGCTCAACCCGCCAGTCTTGCCTTGGCCAACTCTTCGTACCGTACCGTCACATGCTCGCCGTCAACGTCAAGCTCAATCCCCGCATCCCCGGCCGCCACCAGCATGCCGGTATAGCGGCGCCGACCCTCGCGCGGCATCGCGAGCTCGACGGACACCCGCTGGCCGGCGAATCGCTCGAAATGCTCGCGCGTGCGCAGCACCCGGTCGAATCCCGGCGAGGACACCTCGAGCGTGTATGCCGTGGGAATCGGATCCTCGACATCCAGCAGCGCCGATACCTCGCGGCTGACGCGCTCGCAGTCCTCGATCCCCACGCCGCCGGCCCGGTCGATGTACAGTCGCACCAGCGCGCTGCCGCGCCCGGCCCCGTACTCCAAATCAACCAACTCGTAGCCCAACCGCCCGATCAACGGCTCAATGAGGGCGATCAGCCGCTCGCGCAATGTCGCCGACATCGATCCGCTCCCGTAACGTGGCCCCAAAAACGCAAAACGGGCCACCCGGCCCGCCCAGCCAGAGCAACGCGCACTGCCGTCTGAGTGCAATGCCCGTTTTGCCGGCCGCCCAAAAACAAAAAGCCCCTCGGGGGGCTTTCTGGCTGTCACGCTGTCGGGGCGCTCACCCGAGGGCACAGCCGCTCCGCTCTCCGCAGCCGAGGCCCGCGGAGAGGGCGCATTGTACGCTCAAGACCCTCGCGCTGGAAGGCCTTTTTCCGCTTACCGGGCTGCTCCCGTTCCTGCCCGCACGAGTCCGCGCGCCGCCAGCCCCCACAAGCGATGCATTCCGCGACCTCTGGGCCTTGGGGTTCCCGGCGAATCCGGCGCTTCCCCCCATCCGCTCGCCCCTTGCGTTGACAGCCCAAGGGACACTCGACGACCTGGAATACCCTGCCCGGAAGGTCGTCGCTACCGGGTCTCGCAGCGTGCCGCGGCCCCTGCCGCGTCAGAGCCCTCGGACGGACGCCCGGCGCGCGCGCCGGCAATGGCTCGGGTGCTTGCCGCTATCGCGGCTCACCCCAAGCAGCCGATAATGACGCATTGGACGTGGAAGTCTGAAGTCTATCGTGCTCGGGGGAGATTCGCGGCATGTCGCTCAGTGTGTTCGACATCTTCAAGATCGGCATCGGCCCTTCCAGCTCGCACACCATGGGCCCGATGCGCGCAGCGTTCCAGTTCGTGCGCGATCTGGAGCAGGCCGGCCTGCTCCCGGGGCTCGAGACCGTCACGGTGCGGCTGTACGGCTCGCTGGCGCTCACCGGGCTCGGCCACGGCACCGATCGGGCGATACTCATGGGACTCTCGGGCGCGTTGCCCGAATCGGTCGATCCGGATGCCATCGAGCCGACCTTGCAGCGCATCCGTAGCAGCGGGCGCATCGCGCTTCTCGGAGCTCACGAGATCGCCTTCGACGAGCGCACGCAGCTGCTGTTGCTGCGTGGCGAACGGCTTCCTCAACACCCAAACGGCATGCGCTTCACCGCTGCGGCCGCCGGCGGCGCGACGCTGTGCGAGCACGAGTACTACTCGATCGGCGGTGGATTCATCGTGCGCGCCGGAGACGACAAGGCGCAGGGCGCGAGCGCCCCGGCGGGCATACCGTATCCGTTCTCGAACGCGCGCGAGCTGCTGGGTCAGTGTCGCGACAACGGCCTCGAGATCTTCGAGCTCATGCTCGCCAACGAATGCGCGCGCTCGAGCGAGGCCAGCGTGCGCGCCGGCCTCGAGCGCATCTGGAACGTGATGCAGGCATGCGTCGAGCGCGGCTTCAGGCAAAACGGTGTGCTGCCGGGACCGCTGAAAGTGCGGCGCCGCGCCCCGAAGCTGTACCGGCAGTTGACCGAAAGCGCCACGGCTCGCCCCCTGGAGGCGCTCGACTGGGTCGACGCGTTTGCCCTGGCGGTGAACGAGGAAAATGCCTCCGGCGGGCGCGTGGTGACCGCACCAACCAACGGCGCGGCGGGCATCGTCCCGGCGGTGCTGCATTTCTACCGCCGCTTCGAGCCCGGCGCCAGCGACGAGGGTGTGCTGCGTTTCCTGCTCACCGCCGGCGCAATCGGCATGCTCTACAAGCAGAATGCGTCGATCTCGGGAGCCGAAATGGGCTGCCAGGGCGAGGTCGGCGTAGCCTGCTCGATGGCCGCCGGAGCCCTGGTGGCGGCCTTGCAGGGCAGCAACGAGCAGATCGAGAACGCGGCGGAAATCGGCATGGAGCACAATCTCGGCCTGACTTGTGATCCGGTCGGCGGACTCGTGCAGATTCCGTGCATCGAGCGCAATGCCATGGGCGCCGTGAAGGCCATCAATGCCGCTCGGCTCGCCATGCGCGGCGACGGGAGCCACAAGGTGTCCCTCGACCACGTGATCCTGACCATGCGCCAGACCGGCGCGGACATGTCCACGATCTACAAGGAGACTTCACAGGGAGGATTGGCGGTCAACGTCACCGAGTGCTGAAGGCGAATCGGCACAGCCGTCCGTACCGGCAGGTTGGCGCCGGATGGCCTGCTCGATTTGGAACGGGCTTGCAGCAGACCTGCGCGTTCACCGTTAACGCGACTCGCCGTCGGCAGCGACCGCGACGCGGTTACGTCCGGCGCTCTTGGCGTCATACAGCGCCGAATCCGCCCGGTGGCGCAGCGTCTCGAGCGAATCGCCCGCGCGTGCCACCGCCGCACCGATCGACAGGGTCACGTCGCCCGCGAATTGGGCTCCGTCGGGATGCACGATCAGCATGCGCTGCGCCGCCGAACGGACCGTCTCGGCCAGCGCCGCCGCCGCGGCCAGCGATTTGGCGCGCAGGAGCACCACAAACTCGTCCCCGCCGATGCGCGCCGCGAGGTCGTCGCCGGCCAGCCGCTCGCGCAGGATGCCCGCGACTTTCACCAGCACTTTGTCGCCAACCACATGGCCGTGCGTGTCGTTGATGCGCTTGAAGTAATCGATGTCGATGGCCAACAGCGCCACGTGCATCAATCCGTCCGGGTTGCCCTCGCCTTCGATCGCGCGGCGCAGGCCATTGAGATTGGCCAGCTGGGTGAGCGGATCGCGCTGCGGCTCGGTATGTGCGCGCTCCAGCCGCTCAATGATGCCGACCACCTCCTGGCGCTGTCTGGCGAGCTGCGCGTGCAGGGCGCTCAGCCGCGAGCACACCTGCGCGGATTGCGCGAGCAGGCTGCCGATCAGCGCAGGCACGGCGTGGCCGTCAGGCTCCGCCATCTGCTGCGCCGCGGCGGCGAGCGTCTCGGTGAATTGCCCCAGAGTCTCTTGCGCGTCGGCCGCGTCCTGCTCGGTGCGCCCGATCAGCTCGCGCAGATCCCGCTGCGCAAGCTCGAACATCGCCACGTCGCGGGCGGCGATGTGCAGCGCATGCAGGCGCCGGACGTCGGCGTCCGAGACAGGCGAGGCCGACGCCAGAAGCTTCTCAACCTCCTGGCTCAGCGGGGGATTGAGCTCCGCGGCATGCTCGTACCAGACCGTATAGCTCAGCGGGTGGTACCCGGCCGGATGCGGCGACATCAGCTGCAGCACACGCCGGAGAATCTCGGCGCTTTCTTCCCTCGATTGCTGGTAAAGCATGCGGGTGGACGGGCGGGGTTTTATTTTTTACTTATTGTAATGTAGCAGCGCGCGCGCCCCGTTGCACGCCCACCACCGGACAACGCCGCCGCAGTGTCCGCGGCGGCGTTGATGGACGAACGATCGACTTGTCGGCGAAGCGTCGTGGGCGCCACGCCCCCGGGGGCGCCCAGTGGGCTCTCAGGCGCCCGGCGGCGCGAAGCTCGGCACGGACTTCGGCGTCTCGCCATTGACCGCGCCGGCAGCGCGCTGTTCGCGCTTGATGCGCTCGTAAATCTCCTCCCGATGCACGGCAACGTGCTTGGGCGCATTGATTCCGACGCGCACCTGGTTGCCCTTGACGCCGAGCACCGTGATGGTGACGTCGTCCCCGATCATCACCGTCTCGCCGACTCGCCTTGTAAGAATGAGCATCTGCTGGTCCTCTCTAGGTGTTTATGGTCCAAAACTACGATCCGATCCGATCGGCTCATTGGGGGACGCCCCCCCCCCGCCGATCCGTGGCTCGGTAACCCAGAACGAACGCTCCGTCCTCGTGAGTGACGGTGAGCGGCTCGATCCGGGCAATACGATCGAGGGTCGCGCCGACGTTGCGTACGCTGAACGCTCCACCGATCT
>JAJZZR010000310.1 GCA_021797465.1 Pseudomonadota bacterium
GAGGCGCTGCTCGAAGAATTCGCCGCGCAGATCTGAGCGGGAGAGACGATGCCGGACAAGAGCACCATCGCGAGACCCTATGCCAAAGCCGCGTTCGAGGCGGCGAGCGGCCGGCTCGCGCCGTGGGCCGAAGCGCTGCGCCGCGCCGCCCGTGCGGTCGCCGATCCGCGGGTCGAGGTCTTGCTGCACGATCCGCGTGTCCAGAGCCAGCCGCTTGCCGATCTGGTGGCCGCCGCCGCCGGCCCGGATCTGGAGCCGACTACGCGCAACTTCATCCGCTTGCTCGGCGACAATCATCGGCTCGACTGTCTGCCGGAGATCTCCGCGCGCTTTGACGAGTTCAAGGCTCAGGCCGAGGGGACTATCGATGTGGAGGTGATCTCCGCCCGTGCACTGAGCGAATCGCAGCAGGACATGCTCGCCGCGGCGCTGGAACGGCGGCTGCGGCGTACCGTGCGTCTGCGCTGCTCGCATGATCCGGCGTTGATCGGCGGTGCCAGCGTGCGCGCTGGCGATCTGGTCATCGACGGCTCGTTGCGCGGCAGGCTCGAGCGCATCGCCCGTCAGCTGACCGCGTAAGCATTTTCCCGGGAAAAAACGTTATGGCCATCAAGGCATCCGAAATCAGCGATCTGATCAAGCAGCGGATCGAGAACTTCAAGTCAGGCACCGAGGCACGCGATGTCGGCACCATCGTGTCGGTTACCGACGGCATCACGCGCATCTATGGCCTGGCCGACGCGTGCTACGGTGAGATGCTCGAGTACCCGGACAACACCTTCGGACTGGCTCTGAACCTCGAACAGGACTCGGTCGGCGCGGTGGTATTGGGTGACTACCAGCATCTGCGCGAGGGCGACACCGTCAAGACGACGGGGCGCATTCTCGAAGTGCCGGTGGGACCTGAGCTGCTCGGCCGGGTGGTCGACGCGCTGGGACGTCCGATCGACGGCAAGGGTCCGATCAACGCCACCCGAACCGCGCCCATCGAGCGGGTCGCGCCCGGCGTGATCTACCGCAAGCCGGTCAGCCAGCCGGTGCAGACCGGCTACAAGGCGATCGACTCGATGGTGCCCATCGGCCGCGGCCAGCGCGAGCTCATCATCGGCGATCGCCAGACGGGCAAGACGGCTCTCGTGGTCGACACCATCATCAATCAGAAGAACTCCGGAGTGAAGTGTATCTACGTGGCGATCGGCCAGAAGCAATCGACCGTCGCCGCCGTGGTGAAGAAGCTGGAGGAGCACGGCGCCCTGGCGCACACGGCGGTGGTGGTGGCGTCCGCGTCGAGCCCGGCCGCCATGCAATACATCGCCGCCTACTCCGGCTGCACGATCGGCGAGTACTTCATGGACCACGGCGAGGATGCGCTGATCGTGTACGACGATCTGTCCAAGCAGGCGGTCGCTTACCGGCAGATCTCGCTGCTGCTGCGGCGCCCGCCGGGCCGCGAGGCCTTTCCGGGCGACGTGTTCTACCTGCACTCGCGGCTGCTCGAGCGCAGCGCGCGCGTCAGCGAGGAGTACGTCGAGATGCAGACCCAGGGGGCGGTGAAGGGGAAATCCGGCTCCCTCACCGGATTGCCGATCATCGAGACACAGGCCGGCGACGTCACGGCTTTCGTGCCGACCAACGTTATTTCCATCACCGACGGGCAGATCTTCCTCGAGACCGACTTGTTCAACTCCGGCATCCGCCCGGCGATGAACGCCGGTATCTCGGTCTCGCGTGTCGGCGGCGCGGCCCAGACCGACATCATCAAGAAGCTCGGCGGCGGCATCCGTCTGGCGCTGGCGCAGTACCGGGAGCTGGCGGCGTTCGCGCAATTCGCCTCGGATCTCGATGAGACCACGCGCCGGCAGCTCGAGCGCGGCCAGCGGGTCACGGAGCTGATGAAGCAGAAGCAGTACACGCCGATGTCCGTCGCGGAGATGGCGTTGTCGATCTTCGCGGTCAATACGGGCTACATGGACAAGGTGGAGTTGAAGAAAGTCGTGGCGTTCGAAGCGGCCCTGCAGGCCTTCGCCCGCTCAAACTACACCGCGCTGCTCGAGCGCATCAACCGCGAGCCGAAGTTGAGCAAGGACGTCGAGGCGGAACTGAAGAAGTGCGTCGAGGACTTCATCGCGACGGGGACCTACTGAGGACCACCTGATGCCGGGCACCAAGGAAATCCGCGCCAAGATCACGAGTGTCAAGAACACCCAAAAGATCACGCGCGCCATGCAGATGGTGGCCACCAGCAAGATGCGCCGCGCCCAGGAACGCCTGCGCGCCGCGCGTCCGTACGCGGAAAAGATGCGCGCCGTAATCGGCAATCTGACCGAAGCCAATCCCGACTACCGCAGTTCTTATCTGCAGCGCCGGACGACCGTGAAGGCCGTCGGCATCATGATGATCTCGACCGACCGGGGACTCGCCGGCGCGCTGAACGCCAATGTCTTCAAGCAGACCTTGCTGCTGATCCGCGAGTGGCAGGGCCAGGGCGCCGCCGTAAAGCTGTGTCTGGTAGGCGCCAAGGGCATGGCGTTCTTCCGCCGGCTGGACACGCCGATCGTCGCCAGTGTTGCGCATCTGGGCGACCGGCCGCACGCGAAGGACCTCATCGGCGCTGTGAAGGTCATGTTGGATGCCTACCGTGATGGCGACATCGACCGGCTGTTCCTGATCAACGCCGAATTCGTCAATACCATGACACAGCGCCCCGCCGTGACGCAGCTTCTGCCGCTCGAGCCGGCCGAGGCCGACGCGGCGGGGGAGCACTGGGATTACATCTACGAGCCGGAAGCGGCTCGTATCCTCGATGCGCTGCTGATTCGCTATGTCGAATCGCAGGTCTACCGGGCGGCCGTCGAAAATGTCGCCGCGGAGATGGCGGCGCGCATGGTGGCAATGAAGGCCGCCACGGACAATGCCGGCAAGCTCGTCGAGGAAATGCAGCTGATCTACAACAAAGCCCGCCAGGCCGCGATCACCAAGGAACTCGCGGAGATCGTCGGAGGAGCCTCGGCAGTATGAAGACGCAAGAGAGACAACACATGGCAAGCACGTCCGAAGGCAAGATCACCCAGATCATCGGCCCCGTCATCGATGTCGAATTTCCGCGCGACGCTCTGCCGCATGTCTATGATGCGTTGCGGGTAAAGGATCACGATCTCACTCTGGAAGTGCAGCAGGAGCTCGGTGACGGCATCGTGCGCGCGATCGCCATGGGACCCTCGGAAGGGCTCAGGCGCGGACTGGCGGTCATCGCCACCGGCGCTCCGATCTCGGTGCCGGTGGGTACGGCGACCCTCGGTCGCATCCTGGACGTGCTCGGCGCTCCGCAGGACAACCGGGGTCCGGTCGAGGCCAAGGAGTACCTGCCGATCCACAGGCCCCCGCCGTCGTTCGAGGAGCAGGCCGGCGGGCAGGAGCTGCTGGTCACGGGCATCAAGGTGATCGACCTGCTGGTGCCGTTCGCCAAGGGCGGCAAGGTCGGCCTGTTCGGCGGCGCCGGCGTCGGCAAGACCGTCAACATGCTCGAGCTCATCAACAACATCGCCAAGCAGTACAGCGGTCTGTCGGTGTTCGCCGGGGTCGGCGAGCGCACGCGCGAGGGCAATGACTTCTATCATGAGATGATCGACGCGGGCGTCATCGATCCGCGGGAACTGTCCAACTCCAAGGTGGCCATGGTGTACGGCCAGATGAACGAGCCGCCCGGCAACCGCCTGCGCGTGGGGCTCACCGGCCTGACGATGGCCGAGTATTTCCGCGACGAAGTGCATGCCGACGGCGGCAGGGGCCGCGACGTGTTGCTGTTCATCGACAACATCTACCGCTACACGCTCGCCGGCACGGAAGTGTCGGCGCTGCTCGGGCGCATGCCCTCGGCGGTGGGTTATCAGCCCACGCTGGCCGAGGAGATGGGTGTTCTGCAGGAGCGCATCACCTCGACGAAGACGGGCTCGATCACTTCCATCCAGGCGGTCTACGTCCCAGCGGACGACATGACCGACCCGTCGCCCGCGACCACCTTTGCGCACCTGGATGCCATCGTCGCGCTGTCGCGCCAGATCGCCACGCTGGGCATCTATCCGGCGGTCGACCCGCTCGAGTCCACCAGCCGGCAGCTCGATCCCTTGGTGGTGGGTGAAGAGCACTACAACACCGCGCGCGGCGTGCAGGCCGTGCTGCAGCGCTACAAGGAACTGCAGGACATCATCGCCATTCTCGGCATGGACGAGTTGTCGGAAGACGACAAGCGCATCGTGTACCGCGCGCGCAAGGTCCAGCGCTTCCTCTCCCAGCCGTTCAACGTGGCCAAGGTGTTCACCGGTCAGGACGGCAAGATAGTGCCGCTTGCCGAGACCATCCGCGGCTTCAAAGGCATCATCAACGGCGATTTCGACGACCTGCCCGAGCAGGCGTTTTACATGGTCGGCACCATCGACGAAGCGGTGGCCAAGGCCAAGACGCTGCAATAAGAGACGGGTCATGGCCGAACCACATACCATTCAGGTCGACATCGTCAGCGCCGAGGGCGAAGTCTTCTCGGGGGCGGCCACCATGGTGTTCGCGCCGGCCTCCCAGGGCGATATCGGCGTCGCGCCCCGCCACGCGCCGCTGCTCTCGATGCTCAAACCGGGCGAGGTCAGGGTTCAGACGCCGGACGGCCAGGAGCAGTTCTTCTTCGTCGGCGGCGGGGCGATCGAGGTGCAACCGCATCGAGTGACGGTGCTGGCCGACACGGCGCTACGCGCCAAAGACATCGACGAGGCCGCGGCTCTCGCCGCGAAAGAGCGCGCCGAGGAGGCGCTGAAGGACCGCGGCGGCCTCATCACGCAGGCCGAAGCGCTGGCGGAACTTGCCCGCGCGGCGGCGCAATTGAAGATCATCGCGCGGCTGCGAAAAGTCCGTAGCTAGGCGCGCGCGGGCCACGCCATAATGGCCGGTATGAGCACGCCAGCGTCCACATGCTCGCCGGGGCTTTCGGTGGTGATTCTCGCCGCCGGCGAGGGCAAGCGGATGAAGTCCCGCCTGCCGAAGGTGCTGCAGCCGCTTGCCGGACGGTCGCTGCTCGCCCACGTCATCGATACCGCCCACCGCCTTTCGCCGCAGCGCATCCTGGTCGTGCATGGCCATGGAGGCGAGCAGGTGCGCGCCGCGTTTCCCGAGGAACGCGTCAGCTGGGTCCTGCAGGAGCGGCAGCTCGGCACCGGCCATGCCGCGCAGCAGGCGGTGCCGCGAGTGCCGGACGACGACACGGTACTGGTGCTGTATGGCGACGTGCCTCTGCTCGGCGCAGAGCCGCTCGAGCGCCTGGTCCGAATAGGCGCCGCCGGCGAGCTCGGCCTGCTCACGATGGTGCCCGAGGATCCTGCCGGCTACGGCCGTATCGTGCGCGATGCGACCGGTCGGGTCGCGCGCAGTGTCGAGCAGAAGGATGCGACGCCCGCGGAGCTCGCCATCCGGGAGTGCAACACCGGAGTGCTGGCGGCGCCGGCGCGCCGGCTGAAGGGTTGGCTCGCGCAGTTGCGCAACGACAACGCGCAGGGTGAGTATTACCTTACCGACGTGATCGGGCTGGCAGTGTCGCAGGGTGTCATGGTCAGCTCGGTGTCCCTCGCCGATCCCATCGAAGCCCTGGGTGTCAATGACAAGGTCCAGCTGGCGCGGCTGGAGTCCGTCTGCCGGCTCCGGGCCGTGCAGGCGCTCATGATGGGCGGCGTAACGGTGGTCGATCCGGCGCGCATCGACGTGCGCGGCTCGGTCACGCATGGTCAGGACGTCTTCGTCGACATCAATGTGGTATTCGAAGGCCGCGTGAAGCTCGGTAGCCGCGTTCGCATCGGCCCCGGCTGCGTCATACGCGACAGCGAAGTGGGCGACGACACCGAGCTGTTCCCGTACTGTGTGCTCGACGGCGCGGTGATCGGCGCCGCCGCCCGCATCGGGCCGTTTTCCCGGGTGCGACCGACCACCGAGCTGGGGCCGGGCGTGCACATCGGCAACTTCGTGGAGATCAAGAACTCCACCCTGGGGCCGGACTCGAAGGCCAATCACCTGTCCTATGTCGGAGATGCGCAAGTCGGCGCCCGAGTCAACGTCGGCGCCGGCACGATCATCGCCAACTATGACGGCGCGAACAAGCATCGCACGGTCATTCATGACGATGCCCACACGGGATCGAACAGCGTGCTGGTGGCGCCGATCACGGTGGGCGAGGGAGCCACGATCGCCGCGGGCTCGACGGTCGTGCACGAAGTCCCCGCCGGCAAGCTGACCATCGCGCGGGCCCGCCAGAGCACCCTGCAGAGCTGGCAGCGGCCGGTGAAGAGGGCCAAGTAAGGGACCATTCGCGCCGAGTCCGCGGCCGGTTCGGGCGGCACTACGCGTCCGGCGCCGGCGGTGTGCGGCGATCGAGATGGGCGGCGAACGCGACCGGGGGCTGCCGGTACATGCGGCGTGCCCGGGCCAGCGCCGTTCGCTCCAGCGTCGCGCGCTCATGGTCGATGAGCCGCTGCAGGTGGACGCGGTCGTGCCGCTCGAGGGGACTGTGCGCAACCCGTGTCCGCAGCACAGTCAGGTTGTGGTCGTCGCCGAGCAAGTCGGCCAATCGGCGCGACCGCTTCGCGAGCCGGGCGATCAGCTCAGGCTGTAGCGGCTCGAGCGCTTCGAGCTGGTGATAGAGATACTTGGTCTGCTTGCGCAACTCGTGGAGATTCGTGGCGGTTCGATGCGTCTGTGCGCGCTCCTGCGCGGCGCGCCCGCGGCTGTAGACCCGCATGACGCCCTTGACCGGTGAGTCCGCGCCGCGCCGCGGCCGCCAGTCCGCGGATCGACGAAGGCTCGACCGCAAGGCTTCGCGCATGACCTTGATCGCGGCCCCGTCTCGGGTCAGCTTGCGCCGCGCGAGCGCGTGATCGCGCCTCAAGAGCGTCTCCAGGCTCGTCACGCCGGCGTGTTCATCGGCGGACCGGATGCGGGCGCGAAGTCTCATTGCGGTGTCGAGCAGCGCCCTGCTGTCGCGCAGCATGCTGAGCCGGCGAGCGCAGTCGCGCAGCAATTCATTTTCCCGGCGATACGCGCCTTCGCTGATCGAGGCGCGCAGCATCCGCAGCATCGCGCGGGCTCGCCTGAGGTTCTTGCGTACCGAGTGCACCCGCTCGTCCGTCAACCGACGCCGGTCGAGTAACCTGATCGCGCCGGCGATGCTCGCGCGAGCGATCTCCCGGACGTCCGGGCAGCGGGGACAGCGTCGGTGGGATTCCATGCTCACCGCGGCAGGCTATGGGGAGGATTTGGTCCGGTACATCCGCATTGACCGAAGGAGCGCTGCCGGAGTTCGCGGCTATCATGCCGCCAACTGCTGTGAAAAAGACAGAAAGCAGAGGACTTCAAGGCCTCGGCGATCGATTCTGCAGGGGGCGCAGGATCGGCTCGGGCAGGCGAGCGCCCACGCTTCCGGCCTCTGTGAGCGGTGGTCCTGCCCCGGGGGTCTTGCCCAGGCGCCATAAGCCCCCTGGCCGCCCGATCGTGCGGTACGTGTCGGTACCATGAGACCGACTACGCGCAGGGGGCGGACGCCCGCGCCGAAGATCAGGCAAACTCACAGACTTTCGAAGCGGCAGGATCCAGGCCATGTGCGGAATCGTCGGAGCAGTCGCCGAACGCAATATCGTCCCGGTGCTTATCGAAGGGTTGCGCCGGCTCGAATATCGGGGTTACGACTCCGCGGGTCTCGCGGTCGTCCATTCAGGCAGGCTGGACCGCATGCGCACCGTCGGCAAGGTCAAAATGCTCGAGGAAGCCTTGGCCGCGACGCCGATCGGCGGAAGCACCGGGATTGCGCATACGCGCTGGGCGACACACGGCGTGCCGAGCGAGCGCAATGCGCATCCTCACGTCTCGCAGGACGGATTGGCCGTCGTGCACAACGGCATCATCGAGAACCACGAAGCGCTGCGTGCCGATCTCGAGAAGCGTGGCTACCGGTTCGCATCGGAGACCGATACCGAAGTCATCGCACATCGCATTCATTTTCATTTGAGCACCCAACGGGATCTGCTCGAAGCGGTGCGCGCCGCGGTTGCCGAACTGGAAGGCGCTTATGCGCTCGCGGTGATCAGTGATCATGATCCGCAGCGCCTGATCGTGGCGCGCCAGGGGTGTCCAGTGGTCATCGGCCTCGGCGTAGAGGAAAACTTCGTCGCCTCCGATGTTGCAGCGTTGCTGCCCGTGACGCGACGCTTCATGTTTCTCGAAGAGGGAGATGTCGCCGAGATCCGGCGCACTGGCGTGCGCATCATCGACCGCAACGGAGCCAACGCAGGCCGGCCGGTCCGAGAAAGCGAGCTCAATGCCGATGCGGCGGACAAGGGTCAGTACCGCCACTACATGCTCAAGGAAATCCACGAGCAGCCGCGCGCCATCGCCGACACGCTCGCCGAGCGCATTGCTCACGGCCGTCTGCTCGAGGCCGCTTTCGGCCCGCCCGCGACCGAGGTGTTCAAACACGTGGAGTGCGTGCACATCGTGGCGTGCGGCACCAGCTATCACGCTGCTTCCGTGGTACGTTACTTCATCGAGCAAATCTGCCGCATTCCGTGCGCAGTCGACATCGCCAGCGAGTACCGTTACCGCAATCCGCTGGTGCCGCCCAACTCGCTGTTCGTCGCCATCTCACAATCCGGCGAGACGGCCGATACCTTGGCGGCGCTGCGCCTTGCGCGGCAATCGGGCTATCTGTCCCAGCTTGCCATCTGCAACGCTCCGGAAAGCTCGCTGGTGCGCGAGTCGGAGCTGGTGATGCTGACGCGCGCCGGCCCCGAGATCGGCGTCGCCTCGACCAAAGCGTTCACGACGCAGTTGACGGCGCTCGCGATGCTGACCATCGCTCTGGCGCGCCATTACGGTGCCGACGCCGAGCGTGAGCGAGGTCTGGTCACGCGCCTGGTGGAACTGCCGGCGCTCATCGAGAAGGCGCTCACGCTCGATCCCGTCATTCACAAGCTCGCCGAACGCTTCGCCGACAAACGCCACACATTGTTCCTTGGTCGCGGCGGGTTGTATCCCATCGCGATGGAGGGCGCGCTGAAGCTCAAGGAGATCTCCTACATTCATGCCGAGAGCTATCCGGCCGGCGAGCTCAAGCACGGCCCGCTGGCGCTCGTGGACGCGGACATGCCTGTGGTCGCAGTTGCGCCCAACAACGATCTGTTGGAAAAGCTGAAATCGAACCTGATGGAGGTGCGGGCACGCGGCGGGGAGCTCATCGTATTCGCCGATCCGGAATCCGGCCTGCAGCCGAGCGACGGCGTTACCGTCATCGAGATGCCCAAGCACGTGAGCTATTTCCAGGCGCCCATCGTGTACACCATACCCCTGCAGCTGCTCGCCTATCACGTCGCCATACTTAAAGGCACCGACG
>JAJZZR010000390.1 GCA_021797465.1 Pseudomonadota bacterium
CTTGCTTGCGTACGAGACCCCGCACAGGGCGGTGCAGAAGCATGACTGCTTAGAGAAGCTCATATTCCGTGGACTCTGCTGCCCACAGGGGATTGGGGCTTGACGACATCGTTGACCGCAAGATGTGGTGGTATTAAAGTATTGTTGTGCACGAGAACGCACCGAAAGACCTAAGCAGCTGCCAGCGCTTCTTCCTCGAGCCCGCCTCGGCCAGGCACCGTCAGTACGAGGCTCTGCGGGCCTACTTCGTCGAGCAGCGCCCCTCGCGGGAGGTCGCCCGCGCCTTCGGCTACAGTCCCGGGGCCTTCCAGGTGCTCTGCCACCACTTCCGCCGCGAGCCCGATCCGCTCTTCTTCGTCACCCCCAAGCGCGGCCCGCGCGAGCAGCCGAAGAAGTCCGCCGCGCGCGATCTGATCGTCGAGCTGCGCAAGCGCAATCATTCCGTCTACGAGATCAGCGAGAGCCTGAAGGAGCGTGGCCAACCGTTGAGTGCCACCGCGGTGCGCGAGGTGCTCAAGGCCGAGGGCTTCGCTCCACTGCCGCGACGACGCGATGAGGAGCGTCCGCAGCGCCCGCGCGCCACGATCGAGCCGGTGGCCGATGCGCGGCGCTTCGTGCTCACTCCCGGGCAGTTCCACACCCGCTGCGGCGGCCTGTTCCTGTTCGTGCCGCAGCTGCTTGAGCTCTCCCTCGATACCCTGGCCTCAAACGCCCGCCTGCCGGGCTCGAAGATGATTCCGGCTACCCATGCCCTGCGAGCATCGCTCGCGCTGAAGTTGTGGTCGATTGAGCGCAAGAGCCACGTGATGGCACTCATCGCTGACGAGGGACTGGCCCTGTTTGCGGGGCTGAACGCCTTCCCGAAGAAAAGCTTCCTCTCGGAGTATTCCTCGCGCGTCACCCATGCGCAGACGCTCACTCTCCTTGCTGCCTACCACAAGCAACTCGGGGGCGCGGACTTCCTTGCCGGTCACTCCTTCAACCTCGATTTCCACTCGGTCCCGTACTACGGCGAGCACCCGGTGATCGAGCGGCATTACGTCTCGATGCGCTCGCGCCGCCAGCCGAGCATCCTCGCTTTCCTCGCCCAGGATGCTGACGGGCGGGCCTTCTGTTATGCCAACGCCGACCTGCGTAAGGGCGAGGAGGCCGAGGAGATCTTCCGCTTCATCGAGTTTTGGAAGAAGCTGCGCGGCGCGCTCCCGCGGCACCTGGTGTTCGACTCGCGTCTGACCACCTACGCCAACCTCGCACGGCTCGAGGATATGGGGATCACCTTCATCACGCTGCGCCGCCGCTCGGCAGCCCTGCTGAAGGAGATCGCTTTACTGCCGCGTTCCGCCTGGCGCACCGTGGAGCTGGATGTGCCGACGCGCAAGTACCGCACTCCGCGGGTGTACGAGCAGACCGTTCCCCTGGAAGGCAAGAAGTTCCGCCAACTCTTCATCCTCGACCTCGGGCACGACGAGCCCACCATCCTGCTCACCAACGATCGGCACAGCTCCGCCCCGAAGCTCATCACCCGCTACGCCCAGCGCATGCTGATCGAGAACGCACTCTCCGATGCTGTGCGCTTCTTCCACGTCGATGCGCTGTCCTCCGCCGTAGGCCTCAAGGTCGACTTCGACATGGCCCTCCTGGTCATCGCCAGTGGCCTCTACCGACTGCTCGCCCGCAAGATGCGCGGCTACGCCGATGCACAGGCCCGGGTCATCTTCCGCGACCTCATCGACATGCCCGCCACCGTGGATGTCACCGAGAAGGAGGTCCAGGTGCGTTTCGATCGGCGCGCGCATCTGCCGATCGTGCTAGCCTCAGGGCTCCTCGATACCGCCCTCGAGGTACCCTGGTGGAACGGGGTACGTCTGCGTCTGACAGTCTGATGAACCGCCTCGCTCTTAGCGAAACTGCAGCGCGTGGAAATCCAGGCTCATATGGCCTGACCCCTGTCAAGCCCCCATAGGTCTTTCTCACGGATTTCGTGCTCCAAGTTTGGACCTTTACGAACCAACAGCGCAAGAGTCACGCGACGCGAGAAGCAGAAGTTGGCGACGATGATCAGGCTCATATCCGCGGATTGGTTACCGGCATTTCATTCGTCCGTCGCGGGGCTGCCTCGCTCTAGTATCGGGGATCGTGATGCCCACATAGCCTGGTCGAGGATTCCCCTCATCGGGGCCTCTGGCATCGCGTGACCCGTGCGTTGTCGGTTTCGGTTGTGACTGAGTGAGGGTTTACCTCCGCGGGAGTGGATGCGATGGCGCTGTGGCTGCCGCTCAGGTGCTCGAGGGCTTGACCTGACGGGCGATGTCCCAGATGAAGCCCGAGAGCTCACGCGCAATGGCGACGCAGATCTTGTTCATCGCGAGCTTGCGGGCCGAGAGATGCCGGTAGCGCTTGGCGAGGCGCAACTGTGCCTTCCAAGCGATCTGGCGCACCGCCTTCGACTGGCCCTCTTGGCGACGCTGCAGGATCGCGCTCATGCGCGCCGGGAAGCGGTAGTTCCAGGCCGCCTCGACCAACACGCGGCGCGCGTGGCTGTTGCCGGTCTTGGTGATCTCCCCCTGCGTTCGCTTGGGGCCGCTGGAGTATTCCGAGGGCACCAGGCCGAGGAAGCCCATCAGTTCGCGCGGGCGCGCAAAGCGGATGAAATCCCCGATCTCGGCGACCACCGTCATGGCCGCTACCATGTCGATGCCCCGCAGCGTCATGAGCGCCTCGACTACCGGGCGCATGCGCCAGTGTTCGAGCTGCGCACGCATCGACTCGGTGAGGCGTTCGACCCGATCGTGAGCCTCGCGCACGGCGCTGCGATACTCAGCGAAGGCGATGTCCTGCGCGGGCTGGGTAAAGCTCACCGCGGCTAGGTAGCGCTCGTGCGCTTCGGTCCAGGACGAGCGGCCGCCGTAGCGGCGCCCATGGCGCAGCAGCATGGCCTTGAGCTGTTGGCGTGCTTTCAACCGGGCTCGCACGGCATCCTCCCGGGCACGACAGAGGTCGCGAATCGCCTCATCCCGCTCATCCGGGATCGTGACGCTCACGAGTTCCCCGGCGCGCGCGGCCCGCGCCAGCAGCAATGCGTCGCGCCGATCGGTCTTGATCCGATCCCCAGGGCGGCGCGCGACCTTCGACGGCGCGATCACATCGCAAGCGTAGCCATGCGCCTGCAGCTGGCGCGCCAGCGTGTACCCGCAGGGACCTGCCTCGTAGACAATCTGCAGCGCCTCGGGCTTGCCCAGCCGACTCAGCGCCTTCGAGAGCGATGCCCACTGCGGGGACACCGTGCCGACGAAGTGCGGCTCCTGCCGACCTCTGGGCGCCACCCCGATCGCGATCGAATCGGCGTGCGCGTCCAATCCAACGAAGGAAGTGATAGTCTTACTCACGGTCTGCCTCCTCTGACTGGCGCAGATGTTCGCCCTCGGGCGCTCTGCATGTGGATAGGCACCTCACGGGGTGCAACCCACGATACACCGGAGGCAGACCCCTTCTCCTCAATCCTTAACATCCAGCCTGACCTTCGGCTTTGCACGTCAGGCCATATTGTCTAGACGACAGTTTTGAGCACGACCGGCACGCCGATCACCTGCACGGCATCGGAATTCCCACCTCGGTCGCCATCGGCAGTCCGCTCAGCACAGGCAAGATTGGCCGAGAACGGCTGCGAAGTACGCGTTTTCCAACTGCGGAGCGAAGCCCGATGCGACGCCAACCAAAGAGCACGCCAAGAAGCTCTCAATGTTGCTGGTGCAGCAACCTGGCCCATATATCGAGCATCGGGTGTGGTCCAGTCGCCGAAACGTCTCAAGCGCGGCAGCTACACCGTTGCGGTCTCTCTCGCAGGGGCGCGTCCGAAGCGGTAGCGCGTCGTTGTCTTAGGATCGGCCATACCAAGGGAGTAGAGGCCAATCGAGGGGCCGCCGGCGCCGATCAAACCGCGCCTGCCACACGTGCCTGGCCGTCTCCAGACTCGTCAAGCCGGAGGAGGCCAGATTCGAGCGACCCCAGATCGCGCAGCCGACGCATGCGAGACAGTACGGCACGGTAGGCCTCGGCGAGTCGACGTTCATCGGAGGTCCGGCGTATGACTTGACGCGCTGCCGGGGGCGCCCAGTTGCCGGATCGTGCGTACGGTCTCCCCGGCGGACAACGCCGAGCCATGCGCGAGGATGCGGCGTAGACCATCAGCAGCTCGCTCGCGGAACGCGGTTCCCTGCCCAGCATGATCCAGCTAATCGGGTCCGCCGATGAATCTATAGGCATTCCCTACCGTATGTTATTGCACGGAAAACAAGCAGCCCCCGAGGCGCGCCGCTCGAGCAGCTCGCGCACGTGTGCGCGCCCCCACCGGCACGCTTGCTCCAGATCAGCACCTGAGGCAAGCGCCCCCGCGATCGCCGAAGCGAGCGCACACCCGGTGCCACGCATGCAGGCATCGAGACGTACGTCCGTCAGCCACACAGGCGCGCGCTCGGGGCGCACCAGCACGTCGCTGGTCTCGGGCCCCTCGCCATGTCCGCCCTTGAGCAGTACCGCGCGCGAACCTTGCGCCAGCAGCGCATTCGCCCAATCGACGCGTGTATCCGGCGGACTCGACACTACGTTCCCGAAGACCTCGCCTCGCGCCAGATACGCGGCTTCGGGAAGGTTGGGCGTCAGGAGCGTCGCGAGCGGAAAGAGCCGTGAGCGCAGCGCGGCGAGGCTGGTCATATCGAGCAGCGCCGCGCCCGAGGAGGCGTACAGCACCGGGTCGAGCACCACCGGCACGGCCCCGCGATGCTCCTCGAGCGCTTCGGCCACCGCCTCGACGGTGGCCTGCGTGCCCAACATCCCGATCTTGATGGCGCCGACGTCCCGCGCAGCCAATGCCGCGGCAATCTGGGCACGGACCAGCGCCGGCGGTACGGAATGCACGCCGAGCACGCCCGCGTCGGTCTGCGCGGTCACGGTCGTGACGGCGCACGCAACGTCCACGCCCATCCGCTCCAGCGTGCGCGCATCACGCAACAGCCCCGCTCCGCCGCTACTGTCCGTCCCGGCGATCACCAGCACGACCGGTCGCGGCATCGTCACTCTCCGAGCGCGATCAGCGCGATGTCACACATCGCACGCGCCCGCAGCAACTGCGCGGCCCGCCAGGCCCGAATACCCGAACGGCAACACAATACGATGCGCACCCCACTCGGCAGGGGCTGTCCGGCGATCTCTTCGACCGCGAGCCGCAGCGCACCGGGAAACGGGGAAACGGGCGCCTCGCTGCGGCTGCGCAGGTCCACGACGAGGTCCGCGGGGCGCACCTCGCTCGGAGCGATAAAGCGCAGTAGCGGCTCGGGCGGCTCCTTGACCCGGGAGAAGGAGAAGCCTGCGAAGCGCAGGCTGGCGAGGTCCACGGTCACCAACCGACCGAGCACGGGTGGATCGAGCCGCAATACCTGCGCAAGAGTCAGATGAGCCTGCAGAGTGCCAAGCACGCCGACCACGCTGCCGAGCACGCCGGTCTGCGCGCACGAGCCGGCTCGCGGCGGCATCTCGGGGAAGACCGCGCGATAACTCGGCCCGCCGCCGCAGAACACTCCGGCATACCCGGACAGGCCCAGCACGGAGGCGCTGACCAGCGCCTTGCCCAGCCGGCGACATTCGTCGCTCAGAATGTACGTCAGCGCGAGGCTGTCGCCGGCGTCGACCACGATATCGGCGCAGCCGCACCATCGCGACGCATTCTCCGGGGTCAACCGCTCGATGGCCGCTTCGATCGCGACTTCCGGGTTGAGCCCGATCAGGCGCTCGGCCGCCGCGGCGGCCTTGGGCGCGCCGAGATCGCTCATTTGATAGAGCGGCTGGCGATGCAGGTTGGTGACCTCGACCCGATCGGGATCCAACACCCACAACCGGCCAATGCCCGCCGCGCACAGGTACTGCAGCACCGCGCAACCCAGTCCTCCGGCCCCGACGACCAACACCGCCGCCGCGCGCAATCGCTCCTGTCCCACAAGGCCGATCTCAGGCAGCACGGTCTGGCGGCTGTAGCGATCACTCATGCCGCCAGCCCCACGCGCACCCAGGCGCGCATGCGCGCCTCGGGATCCGGATTGCGGACGATATCCGTCACCACCGCCGCCGAATCCGCGCCGGCCGCGAGCACACCGGGCAGGCGCTCGAGCGTCAGTCCGCCGATGGCCACCAGTGCCCGCGCACCGATGCGCCCCTTCCACGTCCCGATGCGCCCCACGCCCTGCGGTGGGAAAGGCATGGCTTTGAGCAGCGTTGGATAGATCGGCCCGAGGGCGATGTAATCCGGCTCGAGCGCCAGCGCCCGCTCGAGCTCCCGTTCGTCATGGGTGCTGATCCCCAGACGCACCCCGGCGCGGCGCAGCGCCGCAATGTCGGCCGTATCCAGATCGCTCTGACCCAGATGCACGAAATCGCATCCCTCCTCCAGCGCGAGCTGCCAGTAGTCGTTGACCACGAGCTGCGCACCGGCGCGAGCGCACTGCGTGCGGGCCGCACGAATCTGCGCGCGCAGCGCTTCCGGTCGATCCTTGATCCGCAGCTGTATCAGGCGTACGCCGCAGGGCAGCAAGCGGCCCACCCACTCGGCGCTGTCGACAATCGGATAAACCCGCGCCAGCATCAACGCAGCAGAGCCGTGCCGACGATCGGTGTCGAGGGCACCGCCATCTCGCGCGGCTCCATCGGTCCGGCCTGATAAGCCTCCCGCCCGGCGGCAACCGCCTGCGCGAACGCTCGCGCCATGCGCGCGGGATCGGCCGCCTGCGAGATCGCCGTGTTGATCAGCACGGCATCGAAACCGAGCTCGAGCGCCTGGGCGGCGTGCGAGGGCACTCCGATCCCCGCATCGATCACCAACGGCACCTCGGGAAAGCGCGCGCGCAGCGCCTTCAGGCCGAACAGGTTGTTCAACCCCCGCCCGGAGCCGATCGGCGAGCCCCACGGCATCAACACCCGGCAGCCCGCCGCGCACAGCCGCTCGGCGACGGTGGGGTCCTCGGTGGTATACGGGAATACGTCGAAACCCTCGGCGCACAGGACGCGGGCCGCCTCGACCAGCGCGAACACGTCCGGCTGCAGGGTGTCCCCATCGCCGATCACTTCGAGCTTCAGCCAGGTGCCGCCGAACACCTCGCGCGCCATGTGCGCGGTCGTGACCGCTTCTTTGACCGAATGGCAGCCCGCGGTGTTCGGCAGCACCCGCACCCCGAGCTCCCGCACGATCGACCAGAACCCCTGCCCGGCCCGCTCGCCCGCGGATTCGCGCCGCAGGGACACCGTGACCACTTCCGTTGCGCTCGCCTTGACCGCCTCGGCGAGCACGGCCGGAGATGGATAGCGCGCCGTCCCAAGCAGCAGACGCGAGCACAGCGGCACATCGTATAGCGTGAGCATTCAGCCCCCCTGCATCGGCGCAAGCACCTCGATCCGGTCGCCGTCGCCCAGCGTGAGCGTGGCACGGTCCCCGACCGGCACGAATTGGTCGTTGACCGCCGTGGCGATGACAGCGTGCTCGAAGCCGAGCTCCGTGATCATGCTGGCGAGGTCGACAGCGCGCACCTCGCGCCACTCGCCGTTGACTTGCACTTTCAACGCATCACCTCGGGAGCCTCGCGCCCCTCGAGCACGAATGCCGCGGCCCGGCGCGCCAAGGCTGGAGCGGCCAGAAAGCCGTGGCGGAACAGGCCGTTGACGTAGAGCGTGCCGCCGCGCAGAACGAGCCGCGGCAGGTTGTCCGGGAAAGCCGGACGCACACCGGTGCCGATCTCGAGGATCTCCCCCTCGCCGAAGGCCGGGTGCAAGGAATAGGCCGCGCCGAGCAGCTCGAGCATCGAGCGGGCCGTGATGCCGCTCGCCTGATCGCTCTCGATCATGGTCGCGCCGATCATGTAGTGCCCCGCGCCGCGCGGAACGACATACACCGGTGTGCGCGGATGCAGCACGCGCACCGGACGCGTCAGCGTCAGATCAGGCGCTCGCACATGAAGCATCTCGCCTTTGACGCCGCGCAGATCCGTGAGCACGCTTCGGGCCGCAAGCCCGGTGCAGTCGATGATGCGCCTACCATCTTGCGCGGCGGCGGAATCCGCCTCGGTGGCGAAGCGGATGGTGCCGCCGAGCGCCTCCAGCCGCTCGGCCAGTGCCGCGAGTGCCGCTCGCGGATCGATGTGCGCCTCGCCTGTGAAGTGCAGACCGCGCTCGAATCGCCCGGCAAGATCAGGCTCGAGCGCGGCGATTCCCTCGGCGTCGAGCCACTCGTAATGCTCGGTGCGCCGCGCGAATTGGCTCAACTCCGCGCTGTCACGTCCATGCGCCAGCACCAGAGTTCCGCGCCGCACGATGCCAGGGTATTTCTCACTCCACCACGCGAAGCCCTCATCCCCGAGCGCCACGATGAGCGGCGGGGCGTGGACGCGCTCACACCACGGCGCCAGCATGCCGCCGGCGAACCAGGAGCATGAGCCCACGCCGAGCTGCGCGCTGCGCTCGAGCACCTCCACGCTCGCGCCCCTCTCGGCAAGCTCCAGGGCGCAAGCGAGCCCGGCGACACCGGCGCCGATCACAGTGGCGCGCACGACTCAGCGCTCCCCGTCGGTGGGCACGTACAGCTCTCCGCCCGCCGCCCGAAACTTCTCCGCCATCTCCCTTAGTCCCTGTTCCCGCGCCTCCGTGCGCACCTCGTGCGAGATGCGCATAGAACAGAATTTCGGTCCGCACATCGAACAGAAGTGCGCCACCTTGTGCGCGTCCTTCGGCATCGTCTCGTCGTGAAACCCGCAGGCCGTGTCCGGATCGAGCGAGAGATTGAACTGATCCTCCCAGCGGAAATCGAACCGCGCGCGAGAGAGCGCATCGTCGCGCGCGCGCGCGCCGGGATGCCCCTTGGCCAGATCGGCCGCGTGCGCGGCGATCTTGTAGGTGATCACTCCTGTCTTGACGTCGTTGCGGTCGGGCAGCCCCAGGTGCTCCTTCGGCGTGACATAACAGAGCATGGCGGTCCCATACCAGCCGATCATCGCCGCGCCGATCGCCGAAGTGATGTGATCGTAGCCCGGAGCGATGTCGGTGGTCAGCGGTCCGAGGGTGTAGAACGGCGCCTCGCCGCAGTGGGCGAGCTGCTTGTCCATGTTCTCCTTGATCTTGTGCATCGGCACGTGGCCGGGCCCCTCGATCATGACCTGGCAGTCGTGCCCCCAGGCGATGCGCGTCAGCTCTCCGAGCGTCTCGAGCTCGGCGAACTGCGCCGCGTCATTGGCATCGGCGATCGACCCGGGCCGCAAGCCGTCGCCGAGAGAAAAGCTGACGTCGTAGGCACGGCAGATCTCGCAAATCTCCTCGAAATGCTCGTAGAGGAAGCTCTCGCGGTGATGCGCCAGGCACCAC